>JBIOJD010000001.1:0-33458 GCA_044450485.1 Polyangiales bacterium
AGGCCCAAACCGCTCCGGCAGATCTCGCCAAGGTAGACCCGTTTTGGCGCGGAACAGCACGGCCTCGATGAACAGCCGATCGCCCAACGTAGCGGCTGGACCTGACGGCTGCGGTGGTAGAACTCGTTGAAGGCGACGCCACTGAGCGTCGGTGAGCGCATGTCGGTGCATGCGATCTTGGATCACGATCGCGATCCGTGAGCAACACCCACCGCTAACCGATCGAAATGATCCAGCTTCTCGCTACCGCGAACTAGGGACAGCCCCTAGTCGGCCGCGGCGGATGGCTCGAGCGCACCTGTGAAGGCGATCACCACGACCGGCAATGCGTTCTCGTCCACGCTGGTGTCGGACCAGGGCGACCTCTACTTCGCGATCGTGTGCCGGGTCGACATTCCGCCCGATCAAGTGGGCAGCCGCACGCACATCATGCGCTTCCGGCCGTAGGCGCGCCTCGCACCTGCCGTCGCGAGAGTTGCTTGCTGCTTCGCTGTCCCGCAGCGCTCATCCGAACACGCCTACTGCGCCTGCGGCAGCGAGTCCTTGCGGAAGGGGGAGAAGAAGGGGCGGGACCCTGAGAGACGTTCCTGCAACTTTGTAATTCCGACTGGGCCCGCCGCTCAAACGAACGGATTGCGCGTGCGGAGCTGTGGGAAGCGCGAGAAGTCGCGGTCCATGGTCCAGAGCTCCGTGACGCCGTGCTGCAAGCAAAGTGCAGCGACGCGCGCATCGTGCACACGCGGCCCGACGACCCGTCCCGTGCGTAGGAGAGAGGCCAGCGCATCGTAGTAGCCGTCGAGCTCGCCGAGCAGGGTGACGAGCGGCGATCCGATCCAGCCCTCGACGGTGAGCATGGCATCCTCGAGCGGCGTCGGAGGGTTGAAGATCTTCGGATGCGTCACGATGGCCAAGAACTCGTGCAAGCACGGCCACGGAATGGCCCAGCGCGAGCCGCCGAGCGTGGCCACCTGCTCGAGGGCGCGCTTGTGCCACGGGGAATCCGCGCGGTGAGCGTGGACCAAGACGTTGGTGTCGAGCGCGATCACCCGCCGCGCCCCTCGTAGGCGAGATCACTCAGCGCGCCGAAATCCTCCCAGGACAGGCCGGACTGCAAGCCGCGGCCCTTGAATACGTGCGTGCGCACCGGGCGCGGCCGCGCGGTGGGCGTTTCGCGATCGAGCGCGTCGCGCAGCGCTGACTCGAGCACCGCTCGCAGCGTCGTGCGACGCTGGGCAGCGAGCTGTTTCGCGCGGCGCAGCAGGGCATCGGAGATCTCGACCGTGGTCTTCATGGGCCGCCCATATCATTACATATGGCTCACCCATACTCAACCCCCCTCACGCGACCCCGGGGAACCTCTGCTCTGGGTGCCCGCGATTTGACAGCCACAGTCCCCCGGCATAGGTAGCTTCACCCGCGCAGGAGGGTTCATGGCCAAAGCAGCCCGCGCAGCAGCAGCAGTTCTGGAGCCCGAGCTACCGATCGTCGAAGAGCGGCACTTCCGCAGTGACAACGCGTTCTTGTGTCTGCTGCTCAATCGACGCACCAAGCATATCCGCGTGATCGATTTCCGCGCCGGCGCGTTGCCGGCCAAGCGCCTGTTCATCCAATCGGTCGCGCAGCGCGAGGGCGTGGAGAAAGTGATTTTGCTGGTCGAGAAGGACGAAGTGTCGTCCTGGACCCGCGTCGGCTTCGTGCGCGAAGGCACCGTTCCTGGTTTCTACAAGCGCAGCGATGGTCACTTGGTCGGCTGCGTGATCGGCGACCGCACGGCCTCAGTCGAAGCGGGTGAGGCTGCGCAGCGCCTGGCGGACAAGACCATCACCGCCGGCAAGAAGCTCGCCGCCGAGTACGAAGAGCCGCTCAAGGGCATCACCGTGAAGATCGCCACGCAGAAGGCGGCGCTCTCGGCGCGCGACTCGGTATGGAAGAAGCAAGACGCCGCGTACGGCTGCTTCGACCCGTTCGGCCGCGACGCGGCGCGCGTCTTCGTCGAGGTGAGCTCGAAGAAGGCCAAGCCGAACTTCCTCTCGGCCGAGTACCAAGACTGCTTCGGGCACTCGCTGATCGAGATCCTACGTCGACCCAAGGCCGCCCCCGACCTGGCAGCCGCCATCGCGGGCCTGCGCGGTCTCGAGGACGACCTCAAGAGCCGCGAGATCGTATCGGCATTTGCCTTCGCGCCCGTCGACGACGTGGAGCTCGCAGCCGTGTTCCTCGCGGGCGGCTACCGCAAGACGGGACTGTTGGCGCGAGGCGTGCTCGTCGAGGGCAAGCGCAGCGACGCGATCCTGTGGACGCGCAAGCTGGCCGACCCCGCGGGCGGCGAGGAAGGCGAAGCCGGCGAAAGCGCCTTCGAAGGCTGAGCGAATTCGCGTCCGAGCGCTCGACCTGCTAACCTGTTCAGCATCGGGTTCGTTGACACGGAAGTGCCACGAGTTACGTTGCCCGCTCGAAAGCCATGCCGACGTACAGCTACGTATGCGACGCGTGCAAGCGCGAGTTCGAGCGAGAGCAGCGGATTAGCGAGGACCCGATCAAGAAGTGCCCGAGCTGCGGAAAGCTCAAGGCGCGCCGCATGATCACGAGCGGCAACTTCATCCTCAAAGGTGGCGGCTGGTACTCGGACGGCTACGGCTCCAGCAAGGGCGGCAGCAGCAAGAAGGACTCGGCGCCGAGCACGTCATCGAAGGACGCTTCGAGCACGCCATCGAAGGACGCCTCGAGCTCGACCAGCTCGACTCCCAGCCCGAGCAAAGACACAAAACCCGCCAGCACCGGCTCCGACTGAAGAGCGGGCTCAAACGGGCTCGAGGTAGCTGCTCACGAGCGTTTTGTCGCCCCAGCCGGGGAAGCGCACGATGAGGCGCGGCGGCGAGCCGGGGCTGACCCCGCGCACTTCGCCCACACCGAACGTCTTGTGGCGAACCTTCGCGCCGAGCTGCGGCGTGTCGAAGTCGGAGCCTTCGCTGGTGTCGATGTGCGAATCGGTTGAGCGACCCGGAAGGGCACGCGGCGGTGCAGGTCGGCTGCCCCAACTTTGCCTCCCGCCCGGCTGCGCGCGCGAGCCGCCCACCAGCTCGATCTCGCTCTGCGGCATCTCGGACAGAAAGCGCGAGGGCCGGCGGGCGCGCAGCTCGCCATAGACGCGCCGCGTCTCTGCGTAGCTCAAGAACAAGCGTTGGCGTGCACGGGTGAACGCGACGTAGGCCAGCCTGCGCTCTTCTTCCAGGTCTGCGGGATCGATATCGCCGCCCTCGAACGCCGATCGCACGTTGGGAAAGGTCTCCTCTTCGAGCCCCGCCACCATGACCACGGGAAACTCGAGGCCCTTGGCGGCATGGATGGTCATCAGCGTGATCGAGTCGCGGTCGTCCCCGCGATCGGCATCGGTCGAGAGCGTCACTAGCTCGAGAAACGCCGCGAGCGTCGGCTCCTCTGCTTCCTGCTCGAACTCCAGCATCGAGCCCAGCACCTCTTGCAGGTTCTCGAGGCGCGCGTCCGACTCGGCCCTGTCCTCGTCGCGCAGCGCCTGCGCATAGCCGGTCTGGTCGAGCACGCTGCGCGCGAGCTGCTCCGGTCCGTGTCCCTCCGCTGCCTTCTGCCGCAGTTGCTCGATCAGCGCGGTGAAGCGTTGCAAGCTCTTGCGAGCCGCCGTGGTCTGCGCCGGATCGGCCGAGGCCTCGAGCAGCGCTTGGTACACGCCTTTGCCGCTGCGGGCCGCCGACTCGAGCAGGCGCTCGATCGCGGTCTTGCCGATCCCGCGCGGCGGCGTATTGACGATGCGGAGCAAGCTCACGTCGTCGGCCGGGTTGTGGATGACGCGCAGATACGCGAGCAGATCTTTCACCTCGGCCCGATCGTAGAAGCGGAGGCCTCCGACTACGCGATACGGCAGATCGGCGAACCGCAGCGCTTCCTCGAATACGCGCGACTGCGCGTGCGTGCGGTACAGGAGCGCGAGCTCGCTGCGAGCATGGCCGGCCTCGAGCAGCATCTGCATCAGCTTCACGACCAGCGCGGCCTCGTCGCGCTCGTCGCCACAGCACAGAAGCGTGGCCTTCGCACCTTCTTCGTTATCGGTCCACAGCGACTTCTCCTGGCGCTCGCGATTGTGACCGACGACCGCATTGGCCACGCGCAGGATGCGCTTGGTCGAGCGGTAGTTCTGCTCGAGCTTGACCAGGTGCGCGCCCGGAAACTGGCGCGTGAATTCGAGGATGTTGCGCCGATCGGCGCCTCTGAAACGGTAGATGCTCTGGTCGTCGTCGCCGACGACGCACAGGTTCTGGTGACGCTCACACAGCGCGCGCAAGAGCAGGTACTGCACGCGATTGGTGTCCTGATACTCGTCGACCAGCACGTGGCCGAAGCGCGTCTGTAGCGCCGTGCGCAGCTCGTCGCTGTGCCTCATCGCGTCCACCAGACGGAAGATCAGATCGCCGAAATCGAGCGCGGACGCCGCGCGCATCCGTGTTTCGTAGATCGCGTACAAACGTGCGGCCGTGCGCTCCAGCTCGTCGCCTGGATCGTAGGCGTCGGGCCCGATCGCCTCGTTCTTGCAGCGGTTGATGATCGAGGCGAGCCAGCGCGGCGGATAGCGCCGCTCGTCGAGGCCCTCGTCGCGCAAGATCCGAGTGAGCATCGCCCGCTGGTCCGCGTCGTCGTAGATCACGAAGTCGCGGCGAATGCCGGCGAGCTCGGCGTGCTTGCGCAAGAGGCGCGCGCAGGTGGCGTGGAAGGTCCCGACCCACAGCTCGTTCGCCCCGCCCGGCAAGAGCTGGCCCAGGCGCTCCCGCATCTCGGCCGCAGCCTTGTTCGTGAAGGTCACGGCCAAGATCCGCCAGGGCTGTACCCCGCGCTCGGACACCAGATGGGCGACTCGATGCGTGATGACGCGCGTCTTGCCGCTCCCGGCACCGGCAAAGACCACGAGCGGCCCATCGCCGTAGGTCACGGCTTCGCGCTGGCGGTCGTTGAGCCCGCTGAGAGGCACGGACACGTCGGGTAACCTACCCCCGGCCCCGCAGCCCACCAAGCGGAAAGGCGGGATTCCATGCTACAGATCGCTGCCATGAAGCCGGCTGAGCCGCAGGCCGCAGCTGCGCCGGGCGCGGCCAAGTCGCTGAATCGCCAGGCCTCGCAGGCGTCCAACGACTCGCAGGAGGTGGACCCGCACCGTGGCGATACCGAGCTCGTACGCAGAGTGCAGGCCGGCGACCAAGTCGCGTTTCGCAGCTTGTACGACAAGTACAACCGCCGCGTGTTCGCGGTGGCCCTGCGCGTGGTCAAGAACCAGGACGACGCGCTCGACGTGGTGCAGGAAGCCTTCATCAAGGTGCACAAGCACATCGGCAGCTTCCAGGGATCTTCGAGCTTCTACACGTGGCTCTACCGAATCGCGATGAACCTAGCCATCGATCAGGTGCGCAAGCGGCGCAAAGTCGTCGAGCTCGACGAGGCCGTCCACAAGGACGACGCCGCCTCGGGCGGGGCGTTCTTGCCTCAGATCGTCCACGACAACCCGAGCAAGACGGTGTCGCGGCGCGAGCTCTCGACCGAGATCCAGGCCGCGCTCGATACGCTGCCGGAGTACCATCGCGCGGTGATCCTGCTGCGCGAGGTCGAGGACCTGAGCTACGAAGAGATGGCCAAGGTGCTCAGAGTGCCGAAGGGCACGATCATGAGCCGGCTGTTCCATGCGCGGCGCAAGATGCAGGAGCAGCTGCGCGGCTATCTGCAGGGCGACCTCGAGGTCAAGGAGTGACCGTGAAGGACGAGCACGTCGAAGAAGAGCTGCTGCAGCGCTATTTCGATGGCGAGCTCGACGCTGCGCAGAAGGCCGAGGTCGCAGGCCACGTCGAGCGCTGCGAACGCTGCGCAGAACGCGTACGCGGGCTTTCCGAGCTGCACCGAGTGATGGGCATCGCAGCCGAGGAGAGCGCGCGCGGCGTGGATTTCGACGCGCTCTTCGGCCGGATCGAGCGCGGCGTGGCCGAGCAGCCGCGGGCCGGCGTGGTCGAGCGGTTGTCGTTCGCGATGGAAGAGCGTGGGCAGCGGCCGCGGCAGATCTTGATGCCGGTGGCGGTCGGGCTGGCGGCGGCTGCGGCGCTGCTGCTGGTGCTGCGCCCCCAGCCTCCGACTGGCCAGAGCGAGGGGGCTCCGGTCTCGAGCCCCGCCGCAGCGGCGACCTCGAGCGCGAGTGGAACGGGAAGCTCGGAGCTCGACGAAGTCGATTTCGGCGCAAAAACGGGTACGGTGTACGTGCCGGGCGCCGACGGTGTCGAAGCCCTGGTGGTCTGGATCGACGACGATGACGACAAGGGCACGGAGTGAACGCGTGATGCTCGGGTTTGAAAGATCGAGGCCAACCGCGGCTCGCGGCGCACGACAGAAGCCGTGGCTGGCAACAGTCTCGTCGGCCGCCGTGCTCGGGCTTTGCTTGCTCGGCATCGCGCGTTCGGCGGCGGCCGCCGATGCGCCCGTCAAGACGCAAGTGCTGGTGATCCTGGCCAAGGAAGAACCAGGCGAGATCGATCCCAAGCTCAAGCAGGTGCGCGCGCTGCAGAAGCCACCGTTCAACGGCTTCAAGTCGATGAAGGTACTGTCGACGAGCGACGTGGAGCTGAGCGCCGACCAAGCCGCCACGGTCGCTTTACCGAACGGTCGCACGCTGCAGATCAAGCTGCTCGCACGCATGCCGGACGGAAGAAACAAAGTGCAGGTCTCGATCAATCGACCGGAGAAGCCGGACTACTTGCCGCTGCTGACCGTGATCGCGTCGGGCGAGCCGTTCTTCGTCGCTGGCCAGCGCTACGAGGGCGGGACGCTCGTGATCGGCGTGCGCGTAGGCGAAGCCAAGTAGGTCTGCGCGCTCCGCGTTCGAGCAGAGCGAGCATGCGGCGTAACCATCCCGAGGCCGACGAGCTCTCGCCCGCGGCGTCGCTTCCGGCCGATCCCGCGACCGTGATCGAGGCGCTCGGGCCGCTGCTCGAGCCGGAGCGCGCGGCACGCATCGACGCCGTGGTCGCAGCCCGCACGCGCTCGATCATTCCGGTGCTCGAGGCCGTAGACGATCCACGCAATGTGGCCGCGGTGCTGCGCTCGGCCGACGCATTCGGCCTCCAAGAGGTGCACCTGATCGAAGGCGAGCAGCCCTTTCTTGCCTCGCGGCGCGTGACCCAAGGGGCCGAGCTCTGGCTCGATCTGGTGCGCTACCGCAGCGCCGAGGCCTGCGTGGCGGCGTTGCGCGAACGCGGCTTCCAGGTATATGTCGCCACGATGAGAGGCGATCTCGTGCCGGAGGATCTCCATTGCATCGCCAAGCTCGCGGTGGTGTTCGGCAACGAGCACGCGGGCACGAGCCGCGCGCTCCATCAACTGTGCGACGGAAGCTACGCCATCCCGATGCACGGCTTCGCGCAGAGCCTGAACGTCTCGGTGGCGGCCGCGATCACGCTGCACGCTGCCCGACAGGGGCGCCCGGGTGACCTTTCGCCAGAGGAGCAAGCCGAGCTGCGCGCGCGGTTCTTGATGCACTCCGTGCCACGCTCTGGCGAAGTGGTGACCGAGCACCTACGGCGGCGCACGCGATGAGCAAGCAGGCTGCGAAGAGCGGCAGCGGGACGCCGAAGAGCTCGCGCAGCTTCAAGTTACTTGCGCGCTTGCTCGTGCTGTTCTTCTTCGTGGCCGCGGCCTTCGTGCTCGGCGTCGTGGGCGTGTTCTCGTACTACAGCAAGGATCTGCCGAGCGTGAGCGCGCTGCGCCGCTACGACCCGCCGCAGGTGAGCCGCGTGGTCGACCGCAAGGGGCGCGTGATCGCCGAGATCTTCGACGAACGGCGCACGGTCGTGCCGATGGAGAGCGTGCCGCGCGTGCTCGTGCTCTCGGTGCTCGCCGCCGAGGACGCCGACTTCTACCGCCACCGCGGACTCGACTACGCCGGGATCTTGCGCGCGCTCACGCGCGACGTGACGACGGGCAAGGCGATGCAGGGGGCGAGCACGATCACGCAGCAGATCGTCAAGAACCTGCTGCTGACCCCGGAGCGCACGCTCGCGCGCAAGGTCAAAGAGCTGATCCTGGCGCGGCGCCTGGAGCAGGAGCTGAGCAAGGACGAGATCCTCCATCTGTACCTGAACCACATCAATTTCGGGCACGGCCGCTATGGCGTGCAGGAAGCGGCGCGTTTCTACTTCGGCAAGGACGTGTCGCAGCTCGACCTCGCAGAATCGAGCATGCTCGCAGGCATGCCGCAGGCTCCGGGCAGGCTGTCGCCGCTGCGCCACTTGCAAGCCGCCAAACAGCGCCAGAAGTACGTGCTCGACCAGCTCGAGGCCAAGCGGCGGCAGTACTGGGACGACCTGTCGCTCGACGCGATTGAGAAGGCGCGCAGCGAGCCGCTGGCGCTCGTGGGCGAGGAGCGCAGCAACGATGCCGCGCCGGAAGTGGCCGCGGTCGGCACGCAGCTGCTCGGCTCCGTCGTCGGGAGCGAGGCGGTGAAGCACGGCGGCTATCGCGTCGAGACGACGATCGATCTGGAGCTGCAGCGCGCGGCACGCGACGCGCTGCGCGCTGGGCTGCGCGTGATCGACGCGCGCGAGCATCTGCTCGGTCCGCTGAAGGCCAGCAAGGCGCAAAACCGCATGCAGCGTGTCCAGAAGCTGGCGATTGGCCCGAGCTACCAGGGCGCGGTCCAGGCCACGGACGACGCCCGCGGCGAGATCGTGCTCGACGTCTCGGGTCACGAGGTGGTGACGAAGCTGCAGGACGTCGCCCGCTTCAACCCGAACGGCCTCCTGCCGAGCGCGTTTGCGCCGAGGGGCGCCGAGGTCGTGGTGGCGATCGACCAGCTCCCGGAGGGAGAGCGCAAGGCGCGGGGCCATCTGCTGCTCGGGCCCGAAGGCGCGGTGGTCGTGATCGATCCACGCACGCGCGACGTGCTCGCACTGGTCGGGGGCGAGAAGACCGAGTACGGCTTCGACCGGGCGTTGCAGGCCGTGCGCCAGCCGGGCAGCTCGTTCAAGGCCATCACTTACGCGCTCGCGCTCGAGAGCGGGAAGTACACGCCGGCGACGCTCGTGCTCGATGCGCCCGAGGTCTTCGACAAGTGGAAGCCGGATAACTTCGAGACCTGGAGCTATGCGGGCGCGGTGCGGCTGCGCGTGGCAGTCGCCCAGTCGATCAATCTCGTGGCCGTACGCGTGATGAACGACCTCGGGCCGCAGAAGGTCGTGGCATTCGCCAAGCAGCTCGGGATCACGACGCCGCTCGACCCTTCGCTCGCGCTCGCGCTCGGGGCGAGTGAAGTGAGACCCATCGAGCTGGTGAACGCGTTCACCAGCTTCGACGCGGGCGGGCACTTCGCACCGTATCGGATCGTGAGCGCGATCCGCGATCACAACGGCAAGGCGCAACCCTTGCCCGAGACGGACGCGCCACGCCAAGTCCTGCGTGCCGAGACGGCCTACGTGCTGACGAGCGTGCTTCGCAGCGTGGTCGAGGACGGAACGGGCAAGCTGGCGCGTAAGCTCGGCCGCCCCGCGGCCGGCAAGACCGGCACGAGCAACGACGCACGCGACACCTGGTTCGTGGGCTACACCCCGGAGCTCGTCTGCGGAGTGTGGGTCGGCTACGACGACCACAGGCCGCTCGGAAAGGGCGAGACCGGCGGCAAAGCCGCGGTGCCGATCTGGGTCGACGTGATGCGGGCCGCGCTCGGCGATCGCCCGGCGGTCGAGTTTCCAGTGCCCGAAGGCATCGATCGCGTGATGATCGATCCGAAGACGGGCCTGCGCGCCTACCAAGGCATGCCGAACGCGTTCGAAGAAGTGTTCTTGGCTGGCAGCGCGCCGAGCGAGACCGCGCCTTCTCCGGACACCCTCGACAGCGGCAGCTTCGTCATGGAGCAGCTCGGCGGCCGCGCCGCCGAGAAAACGCCGTGAAGGACTACTGCTGCGCCAGTGCGCGAACGGCGTGCTCGAGGGACGGGATGAGCGCGGGGTCGGGATCGTCGAAGGCGACCGCCATGCGGTAGGGGAACATGCCGTCTGGGTCTTCGGTGTTGGGCTCGATGCGTACGACCTTGCCGCGCAAGATGCGTTCCGGCTCGGTCGCTGCGGGTACCGAGAAGCGCAGCTCGACGGCGGCGCCCACCTCGAGCCGAGTGCTCAGCCCGACGAGCATGCCCGTCGCGCTGATGTTGCGGTTGACGGCGATACCGTCCACGTCGGAGCCGGTCACGCGCACCGGAAACCAAATCTGGTAGCGGCCGTGACTGCGGCGCTGCTCCATCACCAAGTCACTCGCCTACTCCGCCTAAGCTGGCGATCTTGGCCCTGCGCTCGGCCAATCCGTGGGCGACCCGTGCGCGGGGATCGTGGCGAGGATCGGTCACGCCCCAGAGCACCATCTGCGCCAACGCTTGCTCGTGCTGTTCCAGCGCGACGAGCGCAGCGGGGGAGCACAGGTAACGCGAAGGTGAGTCCACGGGCGTCGCCTCTTCGCTGCCGAGCGACCGCAGGCAGCGCGCGCGCGCAACGCTCGCCGTCGCGAGCGCGTCGTCGATGCGGCCTACGCCCTCGTAAGCCTGCGCCAAGCGATGCGTCAGCAGCGGGTCGGTCACGAGCTCGGGAGCGGCCGCGTGGACGACGCCGATCGCGAGTGCCGGCGCGTCGCGCCTGAGATACTCGGCAGCGAGCTGGCGCGCGACCGCCAGGTCGTCATGGGCAGCCGCGAACCGGTCCTCGAGCGCGGACAGCTCGTGCGTGGCGGCGGAGCCCGGATCGAAGGCCGCGGTCGGAGCTTCGGCCGCAAGGGCCCACGCTATCCCCGCGAGCACGGCCAACAACGCCAGGCTCAGCCGAATCTCCATGCTCTCCAGTCCCTACAGCCCACTGGGCGGCCGCCATCCGCGACCTGGTACCTCTCAGCATACACCGTTGGACGGCCGGAGGGGAGAGGCCTTCAGGGACTCACGGCGCGCGATGGCGTCGCGCCCGCGGAATCGCCGTGTGCTCAGCCTCGAAGCGTCGCCACAGAAGCTGCGCGCCGCGGCCGACTGGGCTTGACCGGCTTGCGGCTGCCGTTGCCGTTCGCGGGTTTGGCCGAACGCTTCTTCGGCAGCAGCGCGTCGGCGAGCTCGGCCGCGCGATCGGTCCGCTCCCAGGTGAAGCTCTTCTCGGTGCGACCGAAGTGGCCGTAGGCCGCGGTCGCGGCGTAGATCGGCCGACGCAGGTCGAGCGTCTCGATCAGCGCGGCGGGCCGGAAGTCGAATAGCTCGCCCACGAGCTTCGCGATCTTCGCGTCCTCGACCGCGCCGGTGCCGAACGTGGTCACGTACACGCCCATCGGCTTGGCGACGCCGATGGCATAGGCGACCTGAACCTCGCAGCGGCGCGCGAGCTTCGCCGCGACCACGTTCTTGGCGACGTAGCGCGCGAAGTAGCACGCGCTGCGGTCGACCTTGGTCGGGTCCTTGCCGCTGAACGCCCCGCCGCCGTGACGGCCCATGCCGCCGTAGGTGTCCACGATGATCTTGCGTCCGGTGAGCCCGCAATCGCCGTAGGGCCCGCCGACCACGAATCTGCCCGTGGGGTTCACCCAGTACTTGGTCTTGTTGTCGAGGAGCTCGGCCGGCAGCACCTTCTTGATGATCTGCTCCCGCACGGCGTCTTCGATTTGCTTGTGCTTGACCTCAGGACTGTGCTGGGTCGAGAGCACCACCGCATCGATGCGCGCCGGGCGTCCGTCGTCGCCGTACTCGACCGTGACCTGACTCTTGGCATCGGGACGCAGCCACGGCAGCACACCCTGCTTGCGCAGCGCGGCCTGCTTCTTGACCAGCTCGTGCGCCAGCATGATCGGCATCGGCATCAGCTCGCGCGTCTCGTCGACCGCGAACCCGAACATCAATCCCTGGTCGCCCGCGCCCTGGTCCTTGTACAGACCCTGTCCCTCGGTCACGCCTTGCGAGATGTCCGGCGACTGTTGCTCGAGCGCGGTGAGCACGGCGCAGGTGTCGGCGTCGAAGCCCATCGCGGAATCGGTGTAACCGATCTCGCGAATCGTGCTGCGCACCAACTTCGAGACATCGAGCGTCGCCTTGGTCGTGATCTCACCAGCCACGATCGCGTAGCCGGTCTTGACCATCGACTCGCAGGCCACGCGCGCCCGGGGATCACTCGCGAGCGCTGCATCGAGCACCGCATCCGAGATCGCGTCGCAGATCTTGTCGGGATGACCTTCGGAAACCGACTCCGAGGTAAAGAGATAACCTGCCATGAATTGCCTCGCAGCTGAGAGCTTGGTCCACCGCTTGTAGACGGCAGAGTGTACACTGTCAACGCGACGGAGGGGGCCGGCGGGTCAGCCGATTGGCACCAGATACGGCTCGCGGTCGCGACACAGAACCGTGTCGCCGCGAAACCGGGCTTCGTCGGCTTGCGGGTGGTCGAGCGTGTAGTGCAGGCCGCGACTCTCCTTGCGGAAGCGCGCGCATCGGACGATCACCTCGGCGAGATCCGCGATGTTGCGCAGCTCGAGCAGGTCGAGCGTGAGCAAGTGCTTCCAGTAGTACTCGCGGATTTCGTCCTTGAGCAGCGCGATCCGACGTTGCGCGCGTTCGAGGCGCTTGTCCGAGCGCACGATGCCGACATAGTTCCACATGCAGCGCCGCAGCTCGTCCCAGTTGTGCGAGACGACCACCGCCTCGTCGCTCGGCACCGCCTCGCCGACGTCCCAGGGAGGTGGGACGGCGTCGGGAGCAGCGGGCACCTCGGCCGTGAGCGCGACCGCTGCGCGCCGGCCGTACACGAGCCCTTCGAGCAGCGAGTTGGACGCCAAGCGATTGGCCCCGTGCAAACCGCTGCACGTGGTCTCGCCGATCGCCCACAGCCCGGGCACGCTGCTTCGGCCGTCGGCGTCGATGCGAACCCCGCCGCACATGTAGTGTGCCGCAGGCACGACCGGTATCGGTTGCGTGGTGAGGTCGATGCCGAAGCGCAGGCACTCGGCATGGATGTTGGGAAACCGCTCGCGCAGGTAGGCGGCCGGCCGCGCGCGCATGTCGAGCAACACGTAGTCGTCGCCGCTGCGCTTGAGCTCGTAGTCGATCGCGTGTGCGACCACGTCACGTGGAGCCAGATCAGCGCGCGGATCGTGCTTGCTCATGAACGCCGTGCCGTCGCGCAACTGCAGGACGCCGCCTTCCCCACGCAAAGCCTCGCTGATGAGAAAGCTCTTGGCCTCGGGGTGGTACAAGCACGTCGGGTGGAACTGGAAGAACTCCATGTTCGCGATCTCCGCGCCCGCGCGGTAGGCCATCGCCACGCCGTCGCCCGTCGCGACGTCGGGGTTCGTGGTGTACAGGTAGACCTTGCCTCCGCCACCGCTCGCGAGCACCGTCGCGCGTGCGACCACCGTGTGCACGGCCGAGGTGGCCTGGTCGAGCACGTACGCGCCGATGACACGCCGCGCGCCTCCGTAGCGCGAGCGATCGATGAGATCGATCGCCATGTGACCGGTGAGCACGCGGATGCGCGGGTTCTGCATCACCGCGGCGTTCATCGCGCGCTGCACCTCGCGGCCGGTCACGTCACCGGCGTGGACCACGCGGCGAGCGCTGTGGCCGCCTTCGCGTGTGAGGTCGAGCTCGGCGTCCAGCGCATGCGTGCCGCCCACCCGGCTGAAGTCCGCGCCCAGCGCGATCAGCTCGCGCACGCGCGCGGGACCGTCGCGTACGACCCCCTCGACAACGCCGGGGTGCGACAGACCGCGACCGGCTTCGAGCGTATCGGCCACGTGTTGCTCGAACGAATCCGCGGGGTCGAGCACGGCCGCAATGCCCCCCTGAGCGTGGGCGGTCGCCGACTCGTCGAGGTCGCGCTTGGTCACGACCAACACGTCCGCGTGGCGCGCTGCCTCGAGCGCGAAGGTGAGCCCGGCAACCCCGCTGCCGATCACCAAGTAGTCGCAACGAATCAGCATCTTGCAGGTGGTTTTCTGTAGCACGGCGCGGCTGGGAATGGACCGCAGGCCGAGGATCGTTTTTGCGGGCGTGCGGGTTGTCGGCGGAGGCGCAGATTTGCGGATTTGGCGCGATGACGGCCGCACCGGTACAATGGTCGCGATGCGCTCGCTCTGCCTGCTGCTGCTGCCGTGCCTGCTGCTCGCCGGCGTGCCCGGGCGGGCCGCAGCCGACATCTACCGCTTCGTGGACCGGGACGGTGTCGAGCACTATACGAACATTCAGCCGAGCGGACGCGGTTGGCAGCGCATCGCACGCACGCACGAGGGGCGCGGCCAGGCACCGCGCACAGCGTCGATCACGGCGCCCGACCCAGAGCGCCTGCGACGCTTCGACGCGCACATCCGCGAAGCCTCGCAGCTGTACGTCTTGCCCGAGGAGCTGCTGCGGGCGGTGATGCAGGTCGAGAGCAACTTCTACGCCACGGCGATCTCGAACAAGGGCGCCATCGGTTTGATGCAGCTGATGCCCGGCACGGCTTCGCAGATGGGCGTGCTCGATCCGTTCGACGCGCGTCAGAACGTGCTCGGCGGGGCGCGCTTCCTGCGCTTGCTCGCGAACCACTTCGGTGGCGATCTCGTGCTCACGATCGCCGCCTACAACGCAGGCCAAGGCGCGGTCGAAAAGTACTCCGGCATCCCGCCGTTCAGCGAAACACGCATGTACGTGCAACGCGTGCTCACCAACTACTACGCCTACCGTGCAGCTCAGCCCACGAACGCCCTCGCCCGTCGTTGAGCGGCCGTCGATGGCAACTGAGGGGTGAATCGTCGCTTCGCGACGAGAGGGGAGCGAAGCTCCCGCTGCGCGTGGGGTGGGGCCCCGACGAATTCACTTCGTCGGGGCGGGGAGTCGCGTGACTCCCCGCGTTACCGGTTCCAGAAGCCCGTGAGGCCGGAGCTGCCCAGTATCAGCACGACGAAGATCACGCCGACGATGGCGGCGCCCCAGGACTCGACCTCGCCCTTCCCGACGAACGCCACCCCGAGCCCGAGCACGATCGCAAGCACGACGAAGCCGCAACCCTTGGCGAACGCTCCCGCGTAGGAGCGCTCTTGCGTGGACTGCGTGCTCGGCGCGGTTTCGGCCGGATCAGTCGGGCTGGAAGATGACTTGCTGGGTGGTGTCTCCATCGTAGAACCGATCATCGCGATCGAAGGTGATCGCGCCGAACGCGTTCACCGCAAGAGCCCAGAGCGACAGTGCGAAGAACAGCTTACCGAACCGTCTCCCTCCTAGGGCCAGCAACGCGAACAGCGCCATGGCGTAGTCGAGGCTGAAGCGATAGCCGAACTGGATCCAGCCGCTGTTCTGGTACAGCAGGTCGAGCAGCGCGACCGCACCGGCCGAGAGCGCTAGCGCCGTCATCGTGAGCGTAGCGCGGCGCGGCCAGAGCACGAGCACGAGCTGCGGTGTCGTCACCCACAGCGCGAGACCGTGCCGGCTCAGCTTGAGATACGGCGCGTGCGCCGAGAGCCAGGGCAACGCGGTCAGAAACACCGCCAGGTTGCGTCCGAGGTAGTGGTAGTTGACCAGACCCCAGGTGTCGATGCGCGGGCGCCAGCGGATGTTGAGGTAGCTGTGGCCGAACTCGAATGAGTCGTCAAAGCGCGCAGCGTTCATCCACATCGCAATGCCCAAGACCAGCACGAGCGGGAGCGCGAACAGCACGAGCTTGCGCGCGGCCGCGCGTAGATCGAGACCCTTCACGCGCAGCAGGCCGGCCATGCTCGGCTGCGGCTCGCCCTCCGACCGCGTGACCCGCAGCGTCTCGAGCAGGAAGAACGCCCCGAGCAGCAGCGTGGTCGGCCGCGTCATGAAGGCGAGCGCGAGCGCTCCGCCGGCCAGCAGTGGCCGCCGCGCATCGAGCGCCCAAAGCAGATAGAGCGCGATCAGTGGGCATGCGACCACGTGGGCCGCGAACCAGACCGTTCCCTGAACGGCCGTATAGTAGAACGGGCTGCCGAATGCGAACAGCGCCACGAGCAGCAGGTCCTCGCGCACGCTGCGTCCGCTCTGGCCGAGCTCGCGCAGCCGCCGCAGCAGCACGTAGAGCAGCGCAGGCGAGAGACCGGCCAGCAGCGCCCAGAACAGGCGGTCCCAGGTCGCCGTGCCAAAGAGCGCGACGAGCGGCGCGATCACAACCGCGGGAAATGGGGGAAACGAGACGTACCAGTGGCCGTGGTAGATGGCCCAGTCGTTGTCCCCTGGAGGCTTGGCTGTGAGCAGCGAAAGCTTTCCGTGGAGCAGGCTCTGCGCCAGGTACACGAAGTGCGCGTTGTCTGAGATGCCACGGATGCGCGAGCCCAGCGTGGCCACGTACGCGGCCGCGCTGAGCGCGTAGATGGCGAGCGGCAGCGCGGCGCGCCGGCGAGGCTCGGAGCCCAACATCGCCGCGCAGCATATACCTTTCGTGATCTGGAGGGTCACGCGAGGTTTCATGACCGGGGAGGCACGCGCCTCCCCGCCCCAACTTCGTTACTCCGTTGGGGCCCCACCCCACGCGGGGTTCGCTTCGCTCACGCGCCGTAGGTGGCGTGGACTTCATTTCCGGCCCTGCGGGAAGTGGCTCGCGTGCCGTCCCTCGTCATAGGTGGAGCTTGACGTACGTGGGAGCGCGGCCTAGAGAAGCCGCGAGAATTACGCTGTGGCGACGCCGAGCATCGAGCAGGTTCGAACGCAGCTCGCGAGCGTTGCGCACCCAAGCTTCGGCAAGTCATTGCTCGAGCTCGACCTCGTCCACGATCTCACGCTCGACCAGAAACGGCTCTCGCTGCGGATCACGCTGCACGCCGCTTCGGAATCGCTCAAAGAAGAGATCCGTAAGCGCATCGAAAGCGCGCTCGCCACGCTCGGCCTCGCGGCGCTGGTGCTCGACTGGGACGTGCAGGTGCCCATGCGCGCGCTGAGCGCCGACGATCCGGTGCCGGACGTCAAGAACATCGTGCTCGTGATGAGCGGCAAAGGCGGTGTGGGCAAGAGCACGGTCGCGGTCAATCTCGCGCTCGCACTCAAGCGCGCGGGCATGCGGGTCGGATTGCTCGACGCGGACATCTACGGACCGTCGATCCCGACCATGCTCGGGGTCGCGGGGCACCCTCACTCGGAGGATGGCAAGACGATCGAGCCGCTGCAGCGCTTCGGCGTCAAGCTGATGAGCATCGGCTTCATGATCGAGAGCGACAAGGACGCCATCATCTGGCGCGGGCCGATGCTGCAGAGCGCGCTGATGCAGTTCCTGTCCGACGTGCACTGGGGCGCGCTCGACTATCTGGTGCTCGATCTACCGCCCGGCACCGGCGATGTCGCGCTCTCGCTCGCGCAGCGGATCAAGACCACGGGCGCGGTGATCGTGACCACGCCGCAGGAAGTCGCGCTGCAAGACGTCTACAAATCCGTGTCGATGTGCAAGAAGCTCAACCTGCCGATCCTCGGCGTGGTCGAGAACATGAGCTTCTTCATGGACTCGGCCGGCGTGCGCCACGAGCTGTTCGGCGCGGGCGGCGGTCAGAAGATCGCCGAGCACGCCAACGCGCCATTGCTCGGGCAGATCCCCTTGCACCCGTCCGTGCGCGAGCACGGCGATGCCGGCACACCGATCGTGCAGGCCGACCCCGAGCACGAGACGGCCAAAGCGTTCACCGCCGTCGCCGACGCGCTCGTCGAGCGCATCGCGCTCGAAAGCTTCATCCGCGGCGGCGGCCAACACGCCCCCGACAGCAAAGGCCAACGCCGCCTCAAAATCATGCGCTAGCGGCGGCGGCGTCCGTCGTGGCGGTGGACTTCGGTGGGGGTGGCGTCTTCGGTGGCGAAGACGCCGCTGGTGCGGCCTCCGAGGCTGCGCTGCGAGGGCAGGCCTTCGAACGCGACGCTCATGCCGCAGACTCCGCGCACGACGCGGGAGACCACGCGGGCGGGAAAGGTGTACTCGACCGGTCGCTTCGGGCTCCGCACGTGGACGAGCACGCGCTGGCCTAGCTGAGGCGGCACCGCGGTGACCAGCGCGAGCCCCCCTGAGGCAGCGTTGCGCAGGGTGCAGGCTTGGAACCGGCCGGCGTGAACGATCTCGACTGCCAAGGGCTCATTGAGGACGGTATGAGAGTCGCGATCGTCGATCGGCGGGACGCCGGAGGGCAGCTCTTGACCGAGCAAGTCGAGACGCTCGCACTCGTCGTCGCTCAGCGGGATGCCGAGCTCGCGAGCACGCGACAGCAGCACGCGGTACTCGAAAATGTGCTGCAGCTTGTCGGCCATGGGCGGAGCTCTTCTTCGATGCAGGCGTCTTCGTCCCCAACCACGGAAGACTGGCCTACATTGTGGTACCAAGTAACCACAGCGCCGAAGCGAAGGCAAGGCGGACGGCTTGCGAGAGCAGTCTGAACGCCCGTATAGATGCGATCGTGGACCTCTTCGAGCACGCACGCGAACAAACCGGCCAGGGCTCGCCGCTGGCGGACCGCATGCGGCCGCGCAGGCTCGCCGAGATGGTGGGCCAGGACCACCTGCTCGGCGAGGGCAAGCTGCTGAGGGTCGCGATCGAGAGCGACCGAGTCGGCTCGATGGTGCTCTGGGGACCGCCGGGCACCGGCAAGACCACGCTCGCACGCGTGATCGCCAAGGAGACTGCCGCGCGCTTCGAGACCTTGAGCGCGGTGCTGAGCGGGGTCGCGGAGCTGCGCACGGCCGTGAAGCTCGCGGCCGAGCAACGCGCGCTCCACGACAAGCGCACGCTGCTCTTCATCGACGAGATCCATCGGTTCAACAAGGCGCAGCAGGATGCCCTCTTGCCGCACGTCGAGAACGGCACGGTGACGCTGATCGGCGCGACCACGGAGAACCCGTCGTTCGCGGTCAACGCCGCATTGCTTTCGCGAGCGCGCGTGCTCGAGCTCAAGCCGCTGGGCGAGGACGAGCTGGCTGCGTTGCTGCGCCGCGCGCTGCAAGACGAGGAGCGTGGCCTCGGTACGCTGAAGCTGACCGCGAGCGAGCGTTGCCTCGCGCAGATCGCGCACGGCGCTCAGGGAGACGCGCGGCGCGCGCTCGATGTGCTCGAGGCGTCCGCGAGCTTTGGCTCGGCTCGAGGCATGAGCGAGCTGACCGAGGAGAGCGTGCGCGAGGCGCTCGCTGCCGGGAGCTTGCTGCACGACAAGAGTGGCGAAGGCCATTACAACGTCGTGAGCGCGTTCATCAAGTCGATGCGCGGCAGCGATCCGGACGCCGCGCTCTACTGGATGATGCGCATGCTCGACGCGGGCGAGGACCCGCTGTTCGTGCTGCGCCGCATGCTGATCTTCGCGAGCGAGGATGTCGGCAACGCCGATCCACGCGCGCTGCAAGTCGCGATCGCAGCGGACCAGGCATTTGCACGCCTCGGCATGCCGGAGGGTCTGCATGCGCTCGGGCAGTGTTGCGTGTACCTGGCGTGCGCCGAGAAATCCAACGCGAGCTATGTGGCATGGTCTCGCGCGCGCGAGGCTGTGCACGAGCACGGCGCGCTCGAGGTTCCGCGCAAGCTGCGCAACGCGGCGACCCCTTCGATGAAAGCGTGGGGCTACGGCGAAGGCTACCGCTACCCGCACGACGAAGACGGCCACGCCGCAGGCGAAACGTATCTACCCGAACGCTTGGTCGGACAACGCTATTACCAACCCACCGATCACGGCTTCGAGACCGAGATCGCAGTCCGCTTGCGCAAACTGCGCGGCGAGCGCTGAGCGCGCTACGGCACCGACCTATTCGAAGATCAGGACTTTGGCTTCGCCCTGTTGCGCGATCAGCGTCTCGATGTGCGAAAGCAGCGCCTCGCGGCGATCGAGCAGCTCTGCCATTTGGCGTTCGCCGAGCAGCGCCAAGCCCTCGGGATCTTGCGCGAGCTCGCGCTCGAGACAGCCGCGGTCGAAGCCTCGCAGGCTCTCGTAGAAGCGCCGCGAGAAGCGCTCGCAGCCCACGACGTCGTCGAGCATCTGGCGTTGCACGCCCTCGCCGAGCCCGAGCTGGAACGCTTGGTCGTGATCGCGCAAGTACACGAACGTGGCCTGCTCGTCGCCCGAGACGTTGTCGCCGCTCCAGCGATCGAAATTGCCGATCAGATAGTCGAACGCGACCATCGTGCTGAGCGAGGCTGCGAGGGCGCGCCGGCCGTCGGGGATCGCGCCTTCTGCGCCCAGCCACTGACCCACCAGCCTGCGCCCGCTCTGTTTGTCCACGCCCACGTCGGCGAGCACCGGGATCCAGAAGATCGCCGCGACCCGCACGGTGTCGTCGCTCTCCGGTAGCAGACGCTCCTCGATCTGCGGCCAGATCGCCGCGCGCTTGGGATCGAGCAGGTCGCGGAGAACAGAGAGGCGCACGCGCCGTGAGACCGCGGGCGGCGCGTTGTCGAGATGCAGGCAACGCGCCAGCCGATAGGCCGCCACCTCCGAGGCCGGCCCATGCGGGCGGTTCCGCGTCCGGGCTTTGAAGGCGGCCTCGAGCCCGTTGCCCAGGCGCGTGCGAAACACGGTCGAGGTCGAGCCCACCGGCTTGAACGCTTGCGGCACCGCGCTGCCGAGCCTCTGCAAGAGCTCGTCCTGCGGCCAATCCGTGCCGGCGAAGCGCAGCTCGCGAGCCGCAGGCACCGGCGCAGGCGCACGCTCGGGCGCGGGGACGCGGGTCACGGCAGCTGACGGTCTGGGCGCGGCCGCCGAGCCCGGCGGCGGCGCGACATTCTCGGCCGCGCGAGCCGGCTCGCCGCTGCATGCGGCGCAGCAACAGAGAACGGCGATCGCCAAGCTCGGAACGACACGGCCCATGGCGCCTCCATCATGCCAAAAGGCCGCCGTCCGCCCAAAATTCGAGCCTCATTCGTCCGGGGCGGGCCCTACCTGCGCTGGGCCTTGCGCTTGCGTTCGAGCTCGGTGCGCGCGGCGCGGGCCCCGATGACGAAGCCGATCGAGATGCCGATCAGCAGCACTCCCGGGATGTACAGGAAGTGAGCGATCGTGGGCACGTTCACCTCGGAGTCGGAGCGCCGCCCGGCGCGGCCTCGAGCGCCCGCCGAAGGCGCTGCACGTCCGCTTGCGCCTTTTGCTGCAAGCGCACGAGCCTGATCACGTACAAGAGCACGAGGGCCCAGATCACGCCATAGGCGCCCACGAGCAGGGGTCCACCGGCCACGTGCTCCTTGGTTGCGCCCTCGACGGCTTGAAATGCCTGAGAGCGCTCCTCGGCGGCGTCCTGGGCAGCACCGGGCAACGCCCAGCCCAGCCCTGCCAGTGCTCCGGAGGTCCGCAACACAGCGCGCGCAACCCGTTGCGGCCTCGGCCTCTTGGTCTTGCGGTTCATCACGCATCCTCCAGCAAGCCCCGTTCGGCGGCCTCGAGCTCGAGCGCGGCCACGGCCTGTCGCAAGCGTTCGCCGCGGCTGCGCACCCAGATCAGCGCGGTCGCCAGCACGAGCACGAACAGCAAGCCGAGCACGAGCGCCGGCCGCATGTCCGGATGAATGCCGCCGCCTTTGCCGGTGATGACGGTCGGGTGGGTGCCGCGCCAGCGTTGCACGCTGTACTTGATCACCGGGATGTCGAGCAGACCGACCACGGCCAGACCCGCGGCGAAGCGCTTCTCGACCTCGCCGAGCGAGCCGAACGACCGCAGCACCAAGTACGCGAAGAAGATCATCGCCTCGAGCAAGGTGCTGGTCAGACGAGGGTCCCAGGTCCAGAACGTGCCCCAAGCCTTGCGCGCCCAGAGCGGACCGCTGATCAACACCGAGAGGCAGAACACCATTCCAACTTCGGCCGCGGCCACCGCCACCGCATCCCAGCGATCGTCACGCCGGGCCAGATAGACCGCGCTGCAGATCGAGCAGGTGACGAAACCGAGGTACATCGCGTTGGCGCAGGGCACGTGAAAATAGAAGATCTTCTGCACGATGCCCATCTGGCGCTCGACCGGCGCGACCACGAAGATCGCATAGAGCGAAGCCGGCAGAAGCAGCAGGCACGACGCAAGCATCGTGAGCAGCAGCTTGGGCGTGCCGGATGCGTCGTCGTGGTCCAAGATGGCGGGCAATCTAGCCTCGAAGCCACACTGCCGCAATGCCCGAGCAACGCACGAGCACGAGCCCGCCGCCCGTAGCACCACCGCCTGAGAGCTTGCTTTCTTGCGTGCGAGAGGTCGCAGCCAAGCGACTCGGTGCTCATGATCTCCACGGCCAACGGCTCGCAGACGCCGTGCGGCGCGTGAGCGAGGCGTATCTGCGGCAGCGGGGAACACCGGGCGATCTGATCGCAGATGAAGACGCGTTGTGCGCGCGCCTGCGGTTCTTCCTGCCGCGGGACTTCCCCAAGATCGCCGCGCCGCTGCGCGAGCTGGCGAGCGTCTCCGCCCTACCCCGCGCGCGAACGTTGCGCGTGCTCGATCTGGGCGCTGGGCTCGGCACCACGGGCCTCGGGACGGCGGCGTTCGCGCTTTCGCAAAACGATGTCGAGCGCGTGCTGATCGATGCGGTGGATCGAGATGCGCGCGCGCTCGAGATCGCCGCCGCGCTGGCAGAAAGCTTCGCCCGCGCAGAGAGACTGACGCTCGAGCTGCGTCCGCGCTGCGCTGACCTCGGCGGGGGCGTGCTCGACAAGCTCGATCCGCCCTACGACCTGATCGTGCTCGGCTTCGTGCTCGACGAGCTCGGCGAGGCTGAGAACGACGCTGCCGCGCACCATGCGCGCTGGCTCACGCGACTCTCGGGACTGCTCGCGCCCGAGGGCGCGCTGGTCGTGCTCGAGCCCGCGCTGCGCAGGAGCAGCCGCGCGCTGCAAGCGGCGCGAGGCTTGCTGCTCGCGGCCGAGGGGCCGCCGTTCGTATTCGCGCCCTGCTTGCACCGGGCGCCGTGCCCGCTCTTGCTGCGCGAGCGCGACTGGTGCCACGAGCAGCTCCCGCTGGCGCTACCCGGCGAGATCGCGGCCATCGCCAAGGCGGCCGGGCTGCGCGCGACGGACCTCAGCTTCAGCTATCTGACCTTGCACCGGCAGGAGCGCTCGCTCGCGGAGCTCGGCCCGAGCTTGCTGCGAGTCGTCAGCGCCAAGCTGCGCAGCAAGGGCAAGCTCGAGCTCCTGGTGTGCGGCGCCTCCGAGACGCACAAGCTCAGGCGCCTCGACCGCAGGTGCAGCGAGCACAACGATGCGCTCGAGATGGCGGGACGCGGTGCGCTGCTCTCGCTCTCGACCGAGGCCGACGGAGCCGGACCGGTGCGGGAGGTGCAGCGCGAGACGGTCGTGGCCGTGGCCTACCAACCGTGCGGCGACGGGCGAACGCCCTGAAACTGTGATAAGCGGCCAGGCCCAGATGCTCGGCGATTTGCGCTTCGTGATCGTGGCCGGCAAAGGCGGCGTCGGCAAGACAGCGGTGAGCGCCGCGCTCGCGCTCAGCCTCGCCCGCAAGGGCCGCCGCGTGCTGGTGGCGATGTGCAACGCGAAGGACCGGCTGAGCCATTTGCTCGAAGTCCCTCCGATAGGTTCGGAGATTCGGCCGATCGGTCCCGGCATCGACGCAGTCAACATGGATCCGGGCGCGGCGCTGCAAGAGTACGGGATGTTGATCCTGAAGGTGCGCGCCCTGTCCAAGCTCATCTTCGAGAACCGCTTGGTCTCGGCCTTTCTACGCGGCACGCCTGGAATCGAGGCCTGGGCTTTGCTGGGCAAGGCGCAGTACCACGCATTCGAGACGCTGCGGGACGGCCGCTACCGCTACGACACCGTGATCGTGGACGCGCCCGCCACCGGCCACGGGCTCGAGCTGTTGCGCGTGCCTCGGGTCATCCTCGACGTGGTCCCGCCGGGTCTGCTCCGCCGCGAGGCCGAGCGGGCGTGGGACCTGTTCAGCGATCCCCGTCGCGCGGGCGTGCTGATCGTGACCACACCCGAGGAGCTGCCGGCGAACGAGGCCACGGAGCTGTACGAAGCGCTGCGGGACGAGCTGCACCTGCCGGTGTGCGGGCTGGCGATCAACATGGTGCTGCCCGCGTTGTTCTCGGCGACGCAAGTCGATGCGCTCGCGGCGCTGCGCAAACGAGTCGACACGGGGTCGCCCCTCGCTCAGCTTCTCGATGCAAGCGAGTGGCGGGTCGCACGAGAGCGCGTGCAGCGAGAAAGTCTCACGCGCTTGGCACAGGCGATCCCAGCGCCGCGCTACGAGCTGCCCATGCTGTTCAGCCCCGACCTGCGCCGCCCCGAGGTCGAGCTGCTCTCTCAGAAGCTCGACGCGGAGCCGCCCACGTAGGCGCGTTCATCTCCTCATGTTGCCGGAGCGGAGCGTCGTGACGTAGGTGCCTCGCGGCCAGTGGCGGTAGTACTCGGCCCGGATGATGGGCCCGCCACGGTCGTCGTACTCGGTCATGACGTGGCCGTAGACTTTGACCAGCGAGCCTGCGTACAGCCGATCGCGACCATCACGGTCCTCGCCGCGCAGAGTCACGAGCGCGCTGAACGGCCCGCCGGCTTTGTCGGAGATCGTCACGCGGCAGGAGCTGTCGAACTGATCGCTGCACAGGTGTCGGTCCTGATGAAAGTGTAGGCTCATCACGATCCGGCTCTGACCGGCCGCAGCGGGCTGCACGTCCTCGACCAAACCGAACCACGCGATGAGCTCCTGCTGGTGGCTGGAGGGATCGCGGCGGACTTCTTCGTAGCCCGGGTCGACACCCTTCTCGAGGTAGGCGCCTTCATCGGAGGCGGGCACGTACTGCGGGGCGTAACCGTAGGGATTGCCGCCGCACGCGCTCAGCAGCAGGGGCAGCGCGCTCAGCAGAGATGGGATCGGGCTGCGCATGGCAGCGAGTTGTACAGCGTTGCGCCGCGCTTTTCGAGGGGGGACCTTCGCCGACGTCAGGCGCGGGGCGACGTGCGGTCCGACTTCTTCGGGGTGGCTGCTGCGGCTTCGGGCTCCGCAAGCAAGCTCTCCGGTGCGGTCACGAAACGCTCGAGCTCCGTCGCCACGCGGCGCAGGTATGCCTGCTTGATGTGGAACGGCAGAAACGCCGATTTGAAGCCGCTGAGGATGATGCGCGAGATGTCCCGGGGCTCGAGACCCATCTGGCTGTGGCACAGCCACAGCTCGCGGCTCGCGGTGGTGTCGGTGATCAAGCGGTTGTCGGTGTTCACGGTCACGCGCACGCCGAGGTCGTGATAGAGCTTGAGTGGGTGCGTGGCGAGCGACGGCACCGCGCCGGTCTGCACGTTCGACGACGGGCAGAGCTCGAGCGGGATGCGGTGATCGATGATGTAGTGCAACAGGTCGCCGTCCTCGCGCAACCTGCAGCCGTGACCGATGCGGTGCGCGCCGCACACGTGCAGCGCCTGCGCGATCGATTCCGGGCCGAAGGCTTCACCGGCGTGAATCGTGCACGCGATGTTGTTGTTGCGGATGAGCTGGAACGCGTCTTTGTGATGCTTTGCCGGATGATCGTACTCCGCGCCGGCGAGATCGAAACCGACCACGCCGCGGTTCTTGTACGCCACGGCCAGACGCGCCATGTCGAGCGAAGATTCGGGCGAGATGTTGCGAATGCCGCAGATGATGACGTTCGACTCGATGCCATGGTCTTGATAGGCCTGCCGTAGGCCTGCGAGCACCGCTTCGACCACGGCCACGAGCCGCAGCCCCTTGCGCAGGTGCAGCATGGGCGAGTAGCGCACCTCCATGTAGCGCACATTCTCTTCGGCTGCGTCCTCGGCCAGCTCGTAGGCGCTGCGGTAGAGCGCGTCCTCGGTCTGGAGCACGGCCAGCGTGATGTCGAACGCCTTCAGGTACTCGAGCAGCGAGCCAGTGTTTTCACCACAATGCATCGCTCGGCGCAGACCGTCGGGATTGTCCGCGGGCAGCTTCACGCCTTGCTGGTCGGCCAGCTCCAGCATGCTGCGCAAGCGCAGCGATCCATCGAGATGTACGTGCAGGTCGGTCTTCGGAAGCTGCTGGAATACCGCGAGCGGAAGCGTCATGCCTCAGCATAGCGCGAGCGCGGACCGATCGCAGGCCCTCACCGCAAGCGCGCCCGCGTCAAGAAGCGGGGTAACCGAGCTTGCGAAGGACTTCGTCGAGCTCCGAGCTCGCGACGCTCACGACCGTGGGCATGCCGCCTTCGAGATCGAGCAACGCGAGCAGGTCCACGCCGCTGTCGAAACGCGCGGCGACGGTCACGGTCGATGTGTCGCTCACCACCGACAACCGCGCGCGTTCCTGACCCAACATCAAGAGCAGCGTCTTGTCGTACGGTTGCGCGCTCTCGGGCACGCGCACGAACGCGATGTCGCCCCGCACCTCGAACTCGGCGGCCAAGCGCCGCGCCGCATCTTCGCGCGGCCGCAACTCGTCGGCGGCGCTCTCGATCGCGCGAAACTGCTCGCGGTCGCCGGCGCCGTGCACGAGGAAGCGCACGATCAGCCCACGCATCCCGTCGTCGCGCATGCGCGCGCGCAACGCGCGGTCGATCACCACGGCGCGCTCGCTCGGTTGGCCCATGCGCGTGTCGATCGCGCGCGCGTCGTCGTCGGCGCCTTCATATGGTTCCACCCCGGCACGAATCCACTTGGCCGCGGAGCACAAGCCGTCGAAATCGGTGTGGCAACAGATGGTGTCGACCGGGCCCACGCGTTCGACGAGATCGGGTGTGATCATTTCCGGGCACGCGCCGTGCTCCGCCTTGGTGCACAGCACGTAGCGCGGGTCGTCCGCGTGCTTGGCGTGCATCACGTGGTCATGGTGGTCGACCCAGACCGCGAGCCGCGGCCCGAGCCCCGCGATGAAGGGCGCCGTGACCTTGTCATAAGTCGCTCCGCCCGCGCCGGCAGCAAACGCGATGTCGAGCACGGCCACGCGCCCGACGAGCTCGCGCGGCTTGGGCAGCTTGCGCGGCGTGCCGAAGGCAATGTGCGGCATCCCCATCTCGATCTCGACCGCTACCTTGGGCGCACGACCGCGGCAACGCAAGGGGCATCAATGTGGCGCAAGCGGATGTGGCGCGAGCGGATGCGGAGCGACGGGCGCGGGAGCCTTGGGAGCAGGACCAGGCTGTGCGGGAGGCTTCGATTGCGGTCCTCTAGCTGCGCCGTGCGGCGAAGGTGCGGCGGTGCTCTTGGCCTCGGTCGGCGCGGGGAACGAAGTTTTGTCGGAGGAAGACTTCGATTGCGCGGATGCGGCCGCTGTGTCCTCGGCGCCTACGACCAACGCGGCATCGTCTTCGACTTGCTTGGCCAGCGAATCGTACATCGTGACCCAACGATGCGTGGCCTCGGTGCGGGCGTAGTAGAAGTTGCCTTGCGCAGTGTCGACGCGCACGAGCTCGAGCGTGCCCTTCTTCTTGCCTTCGAGCACGTAGTCGATGGTGAGCACGGGCGTGCTGCCGGTCGCGTCGATCTGCAGATCGCTGCCTGGCTCTTTGCCGGGATCGAGGAAGCTCTTCGCACGCATGTGCTCGAGCCGCTGGAACCAGTTGCCGAACAGCTCGTTGCGCTTGTCGGGCGCGGCGGAGTCCACCCAGCGCGCGTCCTCTGGGTTCAAGCGGTTGCGGTGCAGCAGCTTGCGCTGCTTGCCACCCACTTTGACCACGGTCTCGTCGACCTCGCTCAGCGGGAAGTTGTGCAGGTCGGTCTGCATGAACTTGAACTGTGCAGATTCGAGGTCCATCACCATCTGGCCGTTGAGCAGATAGACCTGCTTGGTCTTCGGATCGCGCACGTACTGATCCGCGAGGCCGTAGGTGCGGCCGCCCACGTCGAGCGCGAGCTTGCGCCCGGCGCAGGTCATGCGCAGGTACGTGCCGACCTTGTCGAGGCCGAAGTCAGCGAGCTGCTTGTCGGGAACCTTGCCCACGCTGCGCATCGCGCGCAGCGGGGCGAGCGTCTGCAAGCGTTCGAGGAACTTCGGGCTCGCGAGAAAGTTCACGGGCGCGTCCGGATCGTAGGCCCGAGGCTGCTTGGGCTTCTCGGGCGTCGCGGGCTTCTCGGGCGTCGCGGGCTTCTCGGGCTCCGGCTTCTTCTCGGCGGCCGCGCTCGCTGGTTTGGTCTCGGTCTTGGCCGCCTTGTCGGTCGCCGCTGCGGGTTTCGTCGCCGATGCCTCGTCCTTCTTGGCCTCGTCCTTCTTGATGGTGTCCTTGCGGTGGGTCGTCACCCAGTAGGCGATGCCGTCCTTGCCTTTTTCGGCCTTGATCGCGACGGTGTGCGTGGGCGATTCGACGTCGATCGTCGACACCTCGCTCGCCGGGCACTCCATGATCGCGACCTCGCCGAGCACGGGCTCGTCTTTTTCTTCGCGCGTGTAGGTCTGATACGCGAAAGCGAGCCCGAGCGCAGCGAGCAACGCGTGTGCGATGACCGCTCTCATGCCTTCTTCTCCGCGCGGCGCCGGCGACGACGCGCCACCATCAGGCCTCCGAACAAGATCGGCGCCGGCATCAGGAACGTGGTGGCGTAGAACCAGACCTTGTCCTGCTCGCGGCTGTGCTCGATCGCGATGTCTTCCTCCGAGCTGGTCTCGCCGGTGAGGTCCTCGTTGCCGATCAGCCACGCGAGCGAGTCTACGAACACGAGCACGTTGCCGTTGTTGGCGGCGACCTTGTTGGTCATGAAGTCGCCGTCGCCCACGATCACGGCGCGACCCTCGATTGGCGTGACGCTCTTGTCGCTAGCCTCGCCGAGCGTCACGGCCGCGATCAGGTTGAGCGTCTCGATGGGCTCGTTCGCATCGTGCTTGAAGTTGCCGTCGAGATCGCGCCAGAACTGCGGCTCGCTGTGCAGCGGGAACGTCACTTTGGGCTTGGGCTCGACCTTGGCGTTGCTCTGCTTCAGCCCCGCAGCGTTGACCAGCACCGTCGCCACCTCGCGCTGGTGCCGGCTCGCGGTGGTGACGATCGGGTGCGCGCTGTAGAGGTTGCTGAAGATCGCGCCGCGGTCGCTGTCGTTGTAGTTGTGCGCCATGTGATAGGTGTCGCTGACCGCGATGCCGGGCAACAGCTCCACGCCGAGCCCCTCGAGCAGCGGGCTCAGCCCGACGTCTTTGTCGGGATCGAGCATCAGCAACAACTTGCCGCCCTTGCGCGCGTACGCGAGCAGCGTGTTTGCCTCTTCGGGCATGAACTTCTCGCTCGGGCCCACGATCATCACCGCGCTCGCGGTGGGCGGTACGAGCGTGCCGAGGCCGTCGGCCAGGCCAATGTCCTGCGTCTTCAGGTTGAGCCGCCGCAGGATCTCGTCCATCGTGCTGGTGCCATCTTCGGCCTTCTGCTCGGTCGCCTTCCCGTTGTGCTCGCCGTGGCCCACCGTGACGTAAAGCGTGCGCTCGGGTCGCACGAGCTTGCGGAAGCTCTGCTGGAACGTCCCGTCGAGCTTGCGCAGGGTGGCGCGCGCCTCGGTCAAGTCGTTGCCCACGTGGAACGACTCGGCCTTGGTCTTGTCGGCCTCGCCCTGGACCAAGAGCACTTCACCGTTATCGCGGACCTTGTGCTTGGTCGCGAGCGCCGGCGCGAGCGCGACGTCGATCACCTGGACCTTGAGCTTCTTGCTCGATGACTGTAGTGCCTCGAAATACGGCTTGACCTGGCCGACCACGTCGCTGCCCTGACGGAAGAAGAGCAGCACCCGCATCGGCTGGTCGAGTTTCGCGATCATGCTGCGCGTGCTGCCGCTCGGCTGCGTGGTGCGGAAGTACGACACGTCCTTGCGCACGTCGCGCGCAGTCGCGATGTAGTTCACGCACAGCAGAAACACGATCGACAGGCCGAGGGTGAGACCGGCGTGGAGCGCCGCACGCACGCGCCGCAGCTCGACCGATGCTGCTATGGGCATGCGCAGGTACACGAGCTCCATGAACAGAATCGCGGACAAAGACACCGCCATCGCCGTGAGCCAGAGCGCCGTGAGCACGGCCGACGCGCGCGTCGCGGCTTGGCTCTGCAGCCCGAGCTTGCCGAGGCCCCATTCGGTCGAGAACGCATAGAGCAGAAGGCTCACGCCCACGCCCGCGTACGCGCCGAGCAGCCGGCTCTCGACGCCGCGCACGTCGCCGTTCGCAAAGGCCCAGGCTCGGGCGCGCAGCGCGCCGGCCACGAGCAACAGGCCGAGGCCGGAATAGCCGACGAGGTCGTGAGCGCGCCCTTCGCCGAGGATGCGCTGGCCGACGAAGACGGCGCACAGGCCGGTCAGCAACAAGCCGGTCGCGAGCAAGCTCGATGTCTTCTTCGAGTCGCTCATTGGCCCCTCTGGCTCTGGACCACGCGCGTGGACGCAAGCAGCGCGAGATACACGACCGAGGCGTAGTAGGCGATGTCGCTGAGCTGCACGAGCCCGTTCATGAACGGGAAGAAGTGCTGCTCGTAGAGCGAGAAGTACGCGACGATCGTGCCGAGCGGCGGGTCGACCACGCGCGAGAGGCTCCAGCACAAGAACAGCACGAAGATGAAGACGGCCGCGAGCACGCCCGCCATCAGCTGGTTGCGCGCCAAGGCCGAGCCGAGCACGCCGAGCGAGAGCGTCGCAGCGCCCACGCACAAGAGGCCGAAGTACCCCCCGGCGATGTGGCCGAGGGAGACCTTGCCGTTGACGAAGATCAACGCGGGTAAGTACAGGCTGAGCAAGGTGACGATGCTCAGCACGACGAACGCGCTGAGGAACTTGCCGACCACGATCTCGGCCTCGCGCACGGGCGAGGTGTAGAGCAGCGTGAGCGTGCCGGACTGGCGCTCCTCGGCGAACAAGCGCATCGCCAGCAGCACCGCCGCAACCGTCGTGGTGCCGCTCGAGTCGCGCAGGAAATCGATCAGCACTTGCGACGAGAGCTTGGCACCGCCGCCGAGCGCGCGGGTGTTGAACAAGAGGCCCTGCACGAGCAGCGTGGCGGCCGCGATCATGTAGCCGCTCGGCGTGCGCAGATAACCCGCGAGCTCGCGGCGGGCGATGGTCGCCACGTTCTTCACGAGGCGGCCCCCGGTGATGCTTGGGCTGCGGGCTTCTGCGCAGTCGTCGCCGCCCCAGCGCCGCTCAGCTGCAGGAAGATGGCCTCGAGGTCGGTGCTGCGGGTCTGCATGCCGAGCAGGCCCAACCCTGCCTGGACGACCGCGCGACTGACTGCTGTCTTTGCGGCGTCGTCGGCGCGCAGCGTGGCCCTGAGCGTGCCGTGTGCCGTGCGTTGAACCGCGAGCTCGGACACGGATGACAACTGGGCGAGCGCGTTGCGCAGCGCGCCTTCCTCACCCTCGACCTCGAGCTCGAGCTGGCGGCCGCCGGTGAGCCGCGCGGCCAGCTCCTCCTCGCTGCCCTCGGCGGCGATGCGGCCCTTGTCCATCATCAGGATGCGGTCGCAGGTGCGTTCGATCTCGCTGAGAATGTGCGTGCTCAGCAAGATGGTGTGCTCACCGCGCAGCGAGGCGATCAGGTTGCGCATGTCGACGATCTGCACCGGATCGAGCCCCTGAATCGGCTCGTCGAGGATCAGCAGCGAGGGTCCGTGGATCACGGCCTGCGCAATCCCGACGCGCTGCCTGTAGCCGTGCGAAAGCGTGCCAATGGGGCTGTCCGCGACCTCCTCGAGGTTGCACTGGCGCAAGGCCCGCGCGTAGCGCGCGTTGAGGTCGGCGCCGGCGAGGCCGCGGATCCCGCCCGCGAAGTGCAGGTACTCGTCGACCGTCATCTCGAGGTACAGCGGCGGCACATCGGGCAGGTAGCCGATCAGCTTGCGAATCGTGTGCGGGCTCTCGACCACGTCCATGCCGCGAACGCGGATGCGTCCCGAGGTCGGGAGCAGCAGACAGCTCAACAGGCGCAGCGTCGTGCTCTTACCGGCGCCGTTGAGCCCCAAAAAGCCCACGCACTCGCCCTCGCGGATCTCGAAGCTGAGATCGGCCACCGCGCAGTGCGCTCCGTAGTACTTGGAGACGTTTTCGACGACGATCATGAAAGCGACCGGTGAGCTAGCAAACCCGACCCCGTCCAGTCAATCACGGCGGCCCAGGGGCCCGGTCGCCCGCGTCAACCCACAGCCCACCGGGGCTATTCCACCGGCTCTGTCGCCCTCTACACTGCGCGCGTGTCCACGGGCTCGCAGCAAGCCTCGGCGGCGCCTTTGGGGGCCGGCGAGCCATCCGCCGAGGCGGCCGCGGCAGCCCGGCGCAGCGGTCCAGCCGTCGCCGGCCTGTTTCACCGTTCGCTCGCGCTGGTGGCGCTGTTCGCCTGGCTCTCGCTCGCCAGCCAAGTGAAGGTGTTGGTCGGCCGTCGCGGGCTCGAGCCGGCCAGCGAGCTGTTCGCACGCCTGCGCGCCTCGGGCGTCGGGTTCTGGGACGAGCCGTCCTTGTTCTGGCTCGGCCAGAGCGACGGCGTGCTGCTCGGCGGCACGTTGGCCGGGGCAGCGCTCACGCTGTTCGCGCTCGCCGGGGTGCGACCGAGGCTGTGCTTCGCACTTTCTGCGCCCCTGTACCTGAGCTACGCGACCGCGTGCAGCGAGTTCACCGCGTTCCAGTGGGACAACATGCTGGTCGAGGTGCTGGCGCTCGCGGCGTGCCTACCGGCGGATCGCGCGGCGCCGCTCGCCCATTTCGCGTTCCGCGCGCTGCTGTTCAAGCTGTATTTCGAGTCGGGCATCGCCAAGTGGCAGTCGCACCTGCACGACTGGCAAGACGGCAGCGCGATGAGCTACTACTACGAGACCGCGCCGCTTCCGGCCGCGCTCGCATGGTACGCGCACCATCTGCCTCTCGCTTGGCATCGGCTCGAGAGCTGGGGCGCGCTCGCGCTCGAGCTGCTGGTGCCGCTCCTGGTGTTCGGACCGAGGGCTGGACGCTTGCTGGCTTTCACTGCGTTCAGCGGATTTCAGGTCGTGAACACCGCGACCGCGAACTACGGCTTCTTCACCTATCTGTCGATGACCCTGCACCTGTTTCTGCTGAGCGACGGCGACATCGCGCGAGCGTCCCGCGCGTGCTCACGCCGGCTGCCGTGGCTCGGACGCTGGGCGGAGCCACCCGCGCGGTCGGCAGCTCCAGCGCTCCGACCACGCTCGAGCTTCGCGAGACGAGCGCTCGCGCTCGGCGCCCTCGGGACGTGGCTCTGCGCATCGGTCGCGGGCGCGCTGCTCTCGTTCGACCCGGCGCCTTCGGAACGCGGGCTCGGCGAGCTCTACGCGCTCGTTTCCCCGTTGCGCTTGGCCAACGTCTACCACCTGTTCGGGCACATCACGCGCGAGCGTGTCGAGCCCCAATTCGAGACTCAATCGAACGGACGCTGGACCGAGCACGATCTGCGCTACAAGCCCGGCAACGTGCGGCGCCGACCGCCGTACGTCGCACCGCATCAGCCGCGCGTCGACTTTCGCCTTTGGTTCTACGGGCTCTCGTTCGGTCGAGGCATGCCGAGGTACGTAGACCGACTGCTCGACCTCTTGTGCCGGGATCCCTCCGCGGTGCAACCGCTGTTCGC
>JBIOJD010000002.1:0-30395 GCA_044450485.1 Polyangiales bacterium
GCGCGAGCTCTGGCGTGCCACCTACGAGGGCTTCGTCCCCGGCACGCTCGGCGCAGGCGGACATTTTTCCGCGCCTGGCAGCGCCGACAACGTGAGTGGGGCTCCCGAGCTCGTCGCCGACGGCGAGTTCTGCAAGGCTGGAGTGCTCGGCGACGACGACGTCGCGGCGGCACCCGCTGACGCCGACTGCGATATGCCTGATCCGGCGGAACCGACCGGCGATCAGCTGATCATCAAGACCGCGCTCTTGGGCAAGAACGGGATCAGCGACGCGCGCGCAACGCCCAAGGCTCTGGCGGAGCGCGTCGCGAAGTGCGACTCGGCGACCAAAGCGATGACGGACGACACCACACTGGCCATAGGCCTGCCGATCCGCCGCGCGTACCGGGATCGCCTGATCTTGAGCCATGGTCTCACGCACGCGGTCGGGTCGTTGCACACGTACGAGGACCTCGAGAGCTGCCTGCGCAACCCCGGCGACCCGGAGCTGCCGCTCTCGTACGAGGTGCGCACGCGGCGCTCGTTCTCGGTGGTCGGTGACCAGAGCGGCTTCATGCACCGCGTGAAGGCCGGCGCCGATGGTCGCTGCGCCGTCGATCCGACGACCGATCCGCTGCTACGCGGGCGCTTGCGCATGGGCTGCACGTACCGCAACCGCAGCCTGGCGCTGCGTCTGGTCCCGCCTGGTCCGGGTGAGCCGGAGCCCGCGCCTGGGGTGCGGCTCACGATCCGGACGAATACGCCTGCCACACCCCTGGTCCTCAACGCGAACAACGTGGGCTTCGGAGGTGCGATCGTGGTGCCGACCGCGCTCCGCTACAGCGACCCGGACCGCCGGCTGTACATGGTCGACATTCAAGATCGGGGCCTCGTGCCGATCCCGCTCGAACCGTTCCCAGTCTTGGTCGACTCGTCCGGTACCTTCAACTGAGCGCCGCGGGGCGGCATGATCACCGCCGTGACCAAGCCCCCGAAAGCAGCCAAGCGCTCGCCTGCGATGGAGCAGTTCTTCCGCGCCAAGCAGGCCTATCCGGACGCGCTTCTCTTCTTCCGGCTCGGCGACTTCTACGAGATGTTCTTCGAGGACGCAGTGCTCGCGTCCGAGCTGCTGGACCTCACGCTGACCTCGCGCAGCAAGGACGAGCACGGCGTGGAGATTCCGATGGCGGGCGTGCCGCATCACTCGGCGTCGAGCTACATCGCACGGCTGATCGAGCAGGGGCAGCGGGTCGCGATCTGCGAGCAGATGGAGGACCCATCCAAGGTCAAGGGTGTGGTGCCGCGCCAAGTCGTGCGGGTGGTCACCCCCGGTCTCGTGCTCGACCCCGATGCGCTCGACGCGCGCTCACACCGCTATCTCGCGTGCGTCACTGGCGACGGTGAGCGCTTCGGGCTGTGCGTGCTCGAGCTGTCGACTGCGGATGTGCGCGCGGCCGAGCTGCGGAACGAGTCCGACGTGTTGGCGGAGCTCTGCCGCGTGGGAGCGCGAGAAGTCCTGCTGGAGCCTGCCGTGGGGTCCTTGCGCAAGCTGCTTGCGCCACTGCTCCCACGAACGGCGTTCAACCTCCTGCCGTCCGCGACGCCAGCGTCGGATCAGCCGGGTCTTCGCGCGTTGCTCGACGGCGCACGCCGCGAAGGGCGCTTTGGGCCGCTCGAGCTGCGGGCCGCCGCCCATGCTCTCGGCTACGCGCAGCGCTCCCAGCCTTCCGCGCCGCTCGACGTGCAACGCATCGCTCCCTACGACCCGAGCGATCAGCTCCAGCTCGACGACGCGGCCGTGCGCAACCTCGAGCTGGTCAGCACGCTCGGCGGTGACCGCAAGGGCTCTCTGCTGCAGCTCCTCGATTTGACCCAGACCCCCATGGGGGCGCGTGTGCTGCGCGAGCGGCTGCTGGCTCCAGAGACGGGGCTCGCGAGCATTCGCAGGCGTCACGACCGTGTGGAGGCATTGCTGACCGATGCCCCGCTGCGCGAGCGCTTGCGGCGCGAGCTCGGGCACGTGGCCGATCTCGAGCGCCTGGCCACGCGCGCCGCGCTGTGCGTGGCGACGCCACGGGACTTGGGTGCGATCGGCAGCAGCCTCGCCGCGGCGGTGAGCGCACGCACGTGCCTGGCCGAGGCTCGCCAGCACACGACCGACGATGCGCTCGACGCGATCTTGCCGCAGGACGGGTGCGATGACCTGCGCGACCGGCTGAACGCTGCGCTGGCCGAGGTGCTGCCGCCGACTACGGGGCAGGGCGGCATCTTCCGCGACACCCACGATCCACGCATCGCGGAGCTGCGACAGCTGAGCGACCACAGCAAGGACGTAATCCTCGAGCTCGAGCAGCGCGAGCGCACGCAAACGGGAATCGCCTCGCTCAAGGTCCGGTTCACGAGGGTCTTCGGCTATTACATCGAGATCAGCAAGAGCAAGCTCGGCGCCGTTCCAGAGCGCTACCGTCGCAAGCAGACCGTCGCTGGCGGCGAGCGCTTTACGACCGCCGAGCTCGACGAGCTGCAGGCCAAGATCCTCAACGCGGACGAGCGGCTCAAGGCGCTCGAAGCCGAGCTGTTCGACACCTTGCGCGCCGAGGTTGCCGCAGCGGCGCCGCGGCTCAAGCGCCTGGCCCTCGGTCTCGCAGAGCTCGACGTGCAGGCGTCGTGGGCGGAGATCGCACACCGCTACGACTACGTGCGGCCCGTGATCGACGACACGCTCGGGCTCGAGCTGCGCGAGGCCCGGCACCCGATCGTGGAACGCGTGGTCGATGCAGGCAGCTTCGTTCCGAACGACGTGACGCTCGACGCCGAGGGACCGCGTTTGATGGTGATCACCGGGCCCAACATGGCCGGCAAGTCGACGGTCATGCGTCAGGTCGCCCTGGCGGTGATCATGGCTCAGGCCGGAGGCTTCGTGCCCGCCGGGAAGGCGCGCATCGGCCTCGTGGACCGCATCTACACGCGCGTCGGCGCGAGCGACGACGTCGGGCGCGGGCAGAGCACGTTCATGGTGGAGATGCGCGAGGCGGCGAGCATCCTCAAGGGGGCGACGCGGCGTTCGCTCGTGATCCTGGATGAGATCGGCCGCGGCACCAGCACCTACGACGGCCTGGCCATCGCGTGGGCCGTGGCCGAGCATCTGCACGATGCGATCGGTTGCCGGACGCTCTTCGCCACGCACTATCATGAGCTCTGCGAGCTCGCCGCGACGCGGCCGACCGTGGTCAACACCAACGTCGCTGCCAAGCAGTACGGCGACGAAGTCGTGTTCCTGCACAAGCTCGCACCGGGCGGCGCCAACCGCAGCTACGGAGTCGCCGTGGCACAGCTCGCCGGCGTGCCCGAGATCGTGCTCGCGCGCGCGCGGACGTTGCTCGGCGAGCTCGAGGCCGGTGGCCTGTTGCCGTCGGGGGCCCAGGCGTCGCTGCGCGGGCGTGGCGCGGCGGCCTCGCCCCAGCTCGAGATCTTCGCCCCCAAGGCGGTTGCTACGGAGTCGGAAGCCGAAGCCACACTGCGCGCGCTGGACGTCGAGCGCATGACGCCGGTCGAGGCCATCGTGGCGCTGGCACGACTCAAACAGCTATTGCCGCCCAAGGGTTGAGGCGGCTGCGGCGAGGGCTGCGGGTGTCTGCCAGCACGTGCCGGGGGCGCGCTTCGGACGTTGCCGCTGTCGTTCGGATGGCCCATCATGAGCCGCAAGCGCATGGCCGACGACAAGCAGGAGATCGAACGCATCCGCGCGGCGCTCGAGGCCGCCGATGGCGCGCTCGCCGAAGCGCTCGACGCGCGCGCTCGAGCGGTGCGCGCGTTCGCCGAGCTTAAGGCCGGCGCACCGGAGGCGTACTTCACGCTGCCGCGCGATCACGAGGTGATCACCCGCATGCTCGAGCGCGTGCGGGTCTTTCCCAAAGACGCGGTGCGGCCCGTGGTCACCGAAGTGCTTTCGGCCTGCAGCCTTCTCACTGCGCCGCTCGAGATCGCCTACGTCGGCCAGCAGGGAGGCTTCGGCCACTTCGCGGCCCTTCGCCACTTCGGGAGCTCGGCCACGTTGCGCTCGGTCGACCGCGCCGAGGACGCGCTCTCCGCGGTCGAGCGCGGGCACGCGTCGTACGCCATGCTTCCGTTCGAGACGTCTCACGACGGCGCGGTCACGGCGACTCTCAACCTGCTCGCTCGCAGCGACGTCAAGATCTGCGGCGAAGTCCGCATCCGTCGCGCGTTCCACTTGCTTTCCGTTTCAGGGGAGCGCGAGCGAGTCAAGAAGGTCTACGCTTCGTCGAGCGCGATCGCCGCATGCGAAGGCTACCTGCGCCAGCGCTTCGGGAGCGCGGTGATCATCGATGTGCACAACGGTATGCTTGCCGCGCAGCACGCGCGCGACGACGCCGAAAGCGCGGCCTTGGTCACCGACGTCGTCGCCGAGCAAGCGGGCCTCGTCTACGTCGACCGTTCGATCGAGGACCTCGCCGATCTCGAGACGCGCTACGTCGCGGTCGGCAATGATTTTCCGCCGCGTACGGGTCACGATCGCACTGCGGTGGCGCTGGCCCTGCACGACGCGCCCGGCGTGCTGGCCGAGTGCCTGAAGCCGTTCGCAGAGCGCAAGCTCAACATCTATCGACTCGAGACGCGTCCTGCGCGTGGCTGGGCGTGGCGATACTTGATCCTGCTCGAGGTGGACGGACACATCACCGACCGCGCCGTGCTCGCAGCGATCGAAGAGCTGCGAACCTCCAGCCGCTACGTGAAAGTGCTCGGCAGCTACCCGATCACCGAGGGGTAAAGTCGTTGGCGGCCGAGCTGGAAAGCGGAGCGAAGCGACCTCGCGGGAGGGTGGGGCCGCGGCCGCATCTCGAGCGCATCGAGCCCTACGCCCCGGGCAAGCCGGTCGAGGAGCTCGAGCGTGAGCTGGGCATCGCCGAGGCGATCAAGCTCGCGTCGAACGAGAATCCACTCGGCCCGTCACCCATGGCGGTGGCGGCGATGCAGGCCGCGGCGGCCCACGTGCATCGGTATCCAGATACGCACGCGTTCGACCTGCGCGCACGCCTCGCGGCCCTGCACGGCGTGCAGCCGGACGAGCTCGCGTTCGGTCACGGTAGCAACGAGCTCATCGATCTGATCTGCCGTGCATTCGCAGGTCCGAGCGATCACGCGGTGATCGGCACGCCGAGCTTCGTGTGTTACCGGCTGAGCCTGCTCGCCGCGGACGTGCCGATGACCGAGGTGCCGCTCGATCAGGGCCTGTACTGGAACCCGGATCGCTTGCTCGAAGCCGTCCGGCCGAGCACGAAGCTCTTGTTCCTCGACAATCCGAACAACCCCACGAGCACACATCTCGGCCGCGACGCGCTCGGGCGCTTGCTCGCCGCGCTGCCTTCCCACGTGATCCCCGTGGTCGACGAGGCCTACTTCCATTATGCCGACGCGGCCGACTACGTGAGCGCTCTCGAACTGCGTGGAGTGTGCCCGAGGCTCGTCGTGCTGCGCACGTTCTCCAAGGCTTTTGGTTTGGCGGCCGCGCGCGCCGGCTACGCGGTCGGGCCGGCGGAGCTCTTGTCGTACCTGCCGCGCGTAGGCGTTCCATTCAACTTGAACGGAATCGCGCAAGCAGGTGCGCTCGCTGCGCTCGACGATCGCGAGCACGTCGCCCGCAGCGTGGACCTCAATCGCAGCGAGCGTCCGCGGCTCCGCGCGGCGCTCGTTGCGCTTGGCTTCGAGGTTGCGCCGAGTCAGGCAAACTTTCTCTGCGTCGAGGCCAAGGTGGAGGCCGCGGTGCTGTACGCGCGGTTGCTACGGCAAGGCGTGATCGTGCGACCGATCGCGGGTATGCCGCGCCACCTGCGCATCAGCATCGGCCTCGCATCGGAGAACGACCGTTTGCTCCAAGCCTTGCGCACGGTGTGGGCGTGAGCTCAACTCCCTCGATGGCGTCGCGGCTTGGGGCCAATGCAGTCGGGCTCGTAGCGCTGTTGCTCGCGGGCTCGGGATGTGGCGGCGGAGCCGCAACGGGCAAGCCGACCACACCCGCAGTGGGAGCGCTCCCGCCACTGCCGGGCGATCCGTTGCGGCTCGTGCCGGCCGGTGCGCGCACGATCGCACGGCTCGATCTCGATGCCCTGCGCGCCTCGCCTCACTTCGCGACCTTGCAAGACTGGGCATCGCGGTTCGTGTGTCTCAGCGCGCCGGGCTCGCAGACACTGCTGCGCCACACCCGCGGCGTCATCGTGGCCGGTCTCGACACGACGCCTCCGTCTGCACGGCCGCATGGGGTCGCCTTGCTCGCCGGTGACTTCTCCGCCGGTGACGCGCGGCAGGCGCTGTCCGAGGCGTGCTCGTACACCGCCACCCAATGCGGAGCAGTCGTCGAGCGGCCGGCCGGCCGTTTCAGCGTGCTGCACGCGGGCGAGCTTTCCGCCGCCCCTCTCGGCGATCACGTGCTCGCGGTGGGCGAGGACGAAGCAGTGACGGCGGTGCTCGAGGTGGCGGACGGCAAGCGCGCTGCCGAACAGTTCTCGGCCGAAGTGGTTCGAGGGCTCGACACCAGGCAGTGGCTCGCGGGTCATACCCTGGCGTTCGTGACGCGACTCGACGATCGCGTCGCGAGCCGCATCGGCCAAGAGCTGCAGGGCGTGGGGGGTGCTGCCTTGGGCGACGGTCTCGCCAACGGCGCCGCGGCGTTCGGGCTTGCGCTTGCCCAAGACGCGAGCGCAGAGGCACGGGTGGCCTATGCCGAGCCGGCTGCCGCGGATCGCGGCGCCGACAGTCTGCGCTCGCTCGTCGGACAAGCTGGCTTCGTGATGCGCTTGATGGGAATACCTCCGCTGCTCGATCACCTCGAGGTCGGCGTTCAAGCGGGCCTGCTCCGGCTCGGGCTCAGGCTCTCGGCTGAGGACGTGAACAGCTTGCGCAACCAGCTCATGCCGCTGTTCGAGGGCAAGCAGGCGGTCTGCCACGACACGCTCGCGGCCCTCGATTCTCGGAACGCGCCATGAGCCGGCGCCGTCCTGTGATCGCGATCGATGGTCCCGCCGGTGCCGGCAAGAGCACGGTGGCGCGTGAGCTGGCGAGGAGACTAGGGTACACGCTGGTCGATACGGGCGCGCTGTACAGGGGCGTGGCGCTCGCGGCCAAGGAACGGCACGTCCGTTGGGACGACGGCCCCGGCCTGGGCGCGCTCGCAGCCTCCTTGCGCTTGGCCTTCGATGGCCAACCCGACGGCAGTCAGCGCCTGCAAATCGACGGCCGCGATCGCGGCGACGACATCCGTACCCCCGAAATCTCCATGGGCGCGAGCGACGTCTCCAAGCTGCCCGAGGTGCGGGCGGCGTTGCTCGGGATCCAGCGCGAGCTCGGGCGCGATGGCGGCGTGGTTCTCGAAGGGCGCGACATCGGCACCGTCGTGTTCCCCGACGCGGAGGCCAAGGTGTTCCTCACGGCTTCGGCCGAAAAGCGCGCCCGGCGACGGGTCGAGGAGCTGCGTGCGCGCGGCGTGCCGGCGGACTTCGCCACGACCTTGGGCGAGGTCGAGGCGCGCGACGCCCAGGACCAGAACCGCGCGGTCGCTCCGCTCAAGCCCGCCCCCGACAGCGTGGTCGTCGACACCTCGGAGCTCGGCATCGAGCAGGTCGTCCAACGCTTGCTCGAGCTGGTCCGACGCGCAGGTGCGTAGGAAGCGCACGTCTGGTTGACAGGCGCAGACCCCCCGGGTAGCTTACCCCGCCCAAAGTTCAATGACTTTGCTTTGGGTTTTCTGCCGGGCTGCGGGCCGTTAGTCCCGCGTTTCCTGCACGATGCTTGGGCGCAAGCTGCGTCCGCTTGACGTGAGGCCGCCCGGGCCTCGAGAAAAAGGGTTCCCCGTAGGTTATGACGAGCACAGACCAGGCCACGACCGCAGCCCCCTCCATGGATGAGACCTTCGCAAGCTTGTTCGACGCCTCGATGCAGCATGCCGACTCGCTCAAAGAGGGCGAGATCGTCAAGGGCCACGTCATCAAGGTGAACCGCGACACGGTGGTCGTGGACATCGGATACAAATCCGAGGGCGTCATCCCGGCCAACGAGTTCATCGACACCAGCGGCAAGGTCAACGTTCATCCCGGCGACATCGTCGACGTGCTGGTCGAGGCCAAGGAAAACGACTTCGGCCTGGTCGCGCTTTCCAAGGAAAAGGCCGACAAGCTCAAGGTGTGGGACGAGATCAGCGCCGCGTGCGAGCGCGACGAGCTGATCGAAGGCACGATCACCGCCCGCGTGAAGGGCGGCTTGCAGGTATCGATTCGAGGCGGGGTCAAGGCGTTCCTGCCTGGCTCGCAAGTCGATCTGCGGCCGGTGCGAAACCTCGATCGGCTGATCGGCCAGACCTACGAGTTCAAGGTCATCAAGTTCAACAAGAAGCGCGGCAACATCGTGCTCTCGCGCCGCGTGCTGCTCGAAAAAGAGCGCAACGAGCTCAAGGCGCAGACGCTGCAGCGGCTCGAAGAGGGCATGGTCGTCACCGGGACGATCAAGAACATCACCGAGTACGGCGCGTTCGTGGACCTCGGCGGCATCGACGGCCTGCTGCACATCACCGACATGAGCTGGGGTCGGGTCAACCACCCGTCGGAGGTCTTCAAGATCGGCGACGAGGTCACCGTCAAGGTGCTGCGCTACAACGCCGAGACCGAGCGCGTGTCGCTCGGTCTGAAGCAGACGCAGGACGATCCGTGGGAGCAGGCGCCGGGCAAGTTCCCGATCGGCAGCCGCGTGCGCGGCAAGGTGATGTCGCTCACCGACTACGGCGCGTTCGTGGAGATGGACCAGGGCATCGAGGGTCTCATCCACGTGAGCGAGATGAGCTGGGGCAAGCCCAAGCACCCGTCCAAGGTGCTCAAGGAGGGCCAGGAAGTCGAGTGCCTCGTGCTCGAGGTCGATCCGGCCGCCAAGCGCATCAGCCTGGGCCTCAAGCAGCTCTTGCAGGATCCGTGGCAGGAGTTTGCGGGCAAGTACAACCCGGGCGACGTCATTCGCGGCACGGTGCGCTCGCTGACCGACTACGGCGTGTTCGTGGGCATCGCGGACGGCGTGGACGGCATGGTCCACAAGAGCGACCTGAGCTGGACGCAGCGCATCAACAATCCCGCCGACCTGTACAAAAAGGGCGACGAGGTCGAAGCGATCATCCTGTCGATCAATCACGCCGAGAAGAAGGTCTCGCTAGGCATCAAACAGCTTTACGAAGACCCGTGGCTGCGGCTGCCCGACAACTATCCGGTCGCGACCGTGCTCGAAGTGCGCGTGAAGTCGATCGCGGAGTTCGGCGTATTCGTCGAGATCGAGCGCGGGGTCGAGGGCCTGGTCCACGTCTCCGAGTATCCGGAGAGCTGGAATGGCGACGCTGCCTCGCACGTGAAGGACGGCGACATCGTCAAGGCCGAGATCATCTCGATGGATCCCGAGGAGCGCCGCATCGCGTTGTCGTTCCGTCGCGCATTCGAGCGCGAAGAGACGGCCGAAGCGCTCAAGTTCATGGAACGCGCGCGCGGCGACAAGGGCGGCGGACGCGCCGTCGGTCCGAGCGGCAGCGCTGGCGCGACGCTCGGCGACGTGCTGAAGCAGAAGCTCGGCGAGAAGATCGACGACCTGCCCAAAGACTGACTCGGACTGCGAGGGACGGGCGGCAGCCCGAGCCGCGTGCTGCGTGTAGCCATGCGCCGGCCTGCGGCCGTGCAGACGATGCTCCGTGGGCGTGCGCGTGTGCCGTGCGCTATGGTGGGGACGTGGAGCGTCGTGCATGAGCCCGCCCGCTGAACGCGACTCGCTGCTTGCCCCCGTCTCGGGGCCAGGCTCGAGGCGGCGCCGGCGCTGGTTCCTGGGCGTCTCTGGCGTGCTGTGTGGGGTCGTCCTGGTGGTCTTTCATGACGTGCTGCTGCCGTTCCTGCTCGGGCTGGTGGTCGCGTACGTGCTGTCCCCGGTGGTGGAGTTCGGCGAGCAGCTCCAGCTGCGGGGGCGCAGACCGCGTCGCTGGGTGGTGGTGGTCTCGCTCTACCTGACCCTGATCGGCCTGCTGGTGTCGTTCATCTCGTTCTCGGGTCCGCGGCTGGTCGTCGAGCTCGGGCGCCTGAGCAAGGAGGCCCCTCGCGCGGTCGAGACCATTCGCCGCACCTGGCTGCCTGAGCTCGACCGCCGCGTGCGCGAGGCGACCGACCCGTACCTGGCGGTCGATCGCCGCGGCGACGCCGCGACCGCGTCCGGTGCCCTTCCCAAGGAGTCTCCGGGTCCGGCGCCGGCGATCTCGGTGCTGCCACGGCCGGGCGGCGGATACGAGGTGGTGCTGCCTCCGGGCGGCTTGCGCGTAGTGCCGGAAGGGGAGCGCGCGTTCAGAGTCGAGCCTTCGGGCCGGCCGGGCAAGGCGCGGACCGACCTCGCGACGGCCGTGACCCTCGCGGTCTCGCGCACCATGGACACCACGGAGCACAGCGGCGTCGCGCTGCTGCAAACGGCCCAGAGCCTGATCACGAAGCTCGTGCGCGGCATCTTCGGCTTCGTGCTGACGATCGTGGTGTCGGCTTACCTGCTCGTGACCAGCGCTCGCATCTTCGAGTTCGCGCGCTCGCTGTATCCGCCCGAGCGCCGCCCCGATTTCGACGATCTCGTGCGCCGCATCGACCGCGGTCTCACGGGCGTGGTGCGCGGCCAGCTCATCATCTGCGGCATCAACGGCGTGCTCTCTGGCATCGGTTTCTATCTGCTCGGCGTGAAGTACTGGACCTTCCTCGCGCTGCTCGCAGCCGTGATGTCGATCGTCCCGATCTTCGGCTCGATCCTGAGCAGCATCCCAGCGGTGCTGGTCGCGCTGACACAGGACTTCGGGCTCGCGCTGCTCGTGCTCGCCTGGATCGTGGGCATCCATCAGCTCGAAGCCAATGTGCTCAACCCGAAGATCATGGGCGACTCGGCGCGCGTGCACCCCGTGTTGGTCGTGTTCGCGCTGCTGGCGGGCGAGCAGGCGGCGGGCCTGGTGGGCGCGCTGCTCGCCGTGCCCGTCCTGAGCATCATCCAGACCCTGTTCTTGTATCTACGCGAGCGCTTTCTCGGCGTGCCGCGCAACTCGTCGGTCCCGCCCGCGGTTCCGGAGCCCCCGCGCGCCGCCGCCGACCGGGTCCCCGCCCCGGATGCGTCCCGCGCGCGCTAAGGGCTGCCCACTTCGACTAGGACGGCGGTGATGTTGTCGCGGCCGCCGCGCTGGTTCGCGATCTCGATCGCTCGCGTGGCGGCCTGCTCGACCGTGCCCCCATGCAGCGCGCAGATTTCGGGCTCGTCCAAATAGCCGTGCAGCCCGTCCGAGCAGAGTAGGAACCGGTCGCCTTCGCGCACGCTCATCGCCCGGGTGTCCACTTGAACGTACTCGCGCGAGCCGACCGCGCGGGTGATCACGTTCTTTTGGCGCGAGATGCGAGCTTCGCTCGCGGTGATCAGGCCTTTCTTGAGCTGCCAAGCGACCAACGTGTGGTCCTCCGTGACTTGCTCGACGCGCCCGTCGCGCATCAGATAGATGCGGCTGTCGCCGACCTGCGCGGTGATCGCGTGCTGTCCGCGCAGCAGCAGCACGCTGATCGTCGTGCCCATACCCTTGCGCTCGGGGTTGGCTTGCCCGAGCCCGAAGACCATGTACGTCGCGGCCTGCACGGCGCTTTCGAGCAGGCGCAACATGCGGCGCATCACGTCCCCGTCCGGCTCGGCTGGCAGCTCGTCCAGGGTCGAGAGCGCGTTGCGCTCGCGCTTGACCATGCTTTGCAGCACGTCTACGGCCTCCCCGCTCGCGACTTCGCCCGCGTTGTGGCCGCCCATGCCGTCGGCCACGACGTACAACCCCAGCTCGTCGTCGACGAGGAACGCGTCCTCGTTGGACAGGCGCCGGCGTCCGATGTCGCTCAAGCCGTACGCGATTCGCTTCACGATCCGTGGCCTCGATGGGCTGCGCAGGTCGCCATACGATCCCACACGAGCCCATTGTAGATTCGTCCTCGGGACTTTCCCACCATACAGACGGAGTTCGCCGCGCCATGGTTGAAACCGCGCGGAACAACGGACATGTATACCGACATGTCAGTACAGGCCATGGTCGACGCGGCACGAACGGCGCTCGACGCCGGTGATGCACAGCAAGCGTTGGACGTTCTGGCGCCGCGGAAGCACGAGATCGATCGCGATGAAGGCCTCGCGGTCGCCTGGCTCGACGTGCTACGTGAGACTCCGGCGCGCGAAACGCTGCAGATCGAAGTCTCGCGGATTCTGGTGCGCTGGCCCGAGGACCCTGCGCTGGTGATGCGGGCGTGCGATGCGCTGATCCGCGCCGCGGAGCGTACGCCCCCGGACGAGCCCCCAGCGGAGCGAGGACCCGCTCAGCTCGCAGCCATGGCCGCGGCCCACTGTCTTGCTGGGCTTGCTCCCGAACCGAGCAACGCGTCGGTCCGAGCGTTCCTGCACATGAGCCACGCGAACGCCTTGCGTCTGAGCCACGCCTACGACGAGGCGCTCGGAGCGTGCGAGCGCGCGCTCGCGCTCGAGCCGGAGCGAGGCGCGTTCTGGCTGAACCTAGGCTTGTTGCACAAAGCTCGGCGCGACTTCGAGGCGGGTTTGGTGGCCAACCAACGCGCGCGCGCGTTGCTCGGGGATGAAAAGGCGGCTCTTTGGAACATCGCGATCTGCGCGACCGCCCTGGGCCGCGGGGCGATTGCGGTCGAGGCGTGGCGCACGCTCGGCCACGACGCAGGCATTGCGGACACGGGGATGCCGCTCGTGGATGGCCTGCCGCCGTTCGCGGTGCGCGCTGCATCGATTGGCTCTGGGCACGGCGCACAGTCGAAGGTGCCCGAGCGTTCGGTGGGCTTCGAGCAGCTGTGGGTCACGCCACTCAGCCCGTGTCACGGCGTGATCTCGAGCGCGTCTTACCGCGAGGCTGCGGTCGATTACGGCGACCTCGTGCTCTGGGACGGCGTGCCCGTGGCGCGAGCCGAGCACGAGGGCAGGCACGTCCCGTGCTTTGCACTGCTCGCCGTGCTGCGGCGCGGGGACGAGCGGCGCTTGCGGTTTGTGGCCCTGCAGCAAGAGCCGGGTCAGCTTGCGGCGCTGGGCCACGATCTGCCCGAGCAGAGCCAGCTCTTTCTGCACCACGAACGGATCGAGCTGCTTTGCCCACGCTGCGCGAGCGGCGAGCACATGCGCAAGCACGCGCACGCACCGAGCGAAGAGCACCGGCTCGCGTATGGCAAGATCGTGATCGGCGCGAGCGTGAACCTCGGTGCCTATCGACGCGATCTGGAGATGCGATTGCGGCGGCATCCCGGCGTGCAGCTGGTGATGCCTGGGCTCTTCGAGGCGTTGGGTGAGACCGCCGCAGCCGGCAAAGCCCACCAGATGTGGAGGGGGTTGGAGCGGGCTCACTGAATGTCCCCGCCACATCCGCTGAGCTCAGTGGATGTCCGACCGGAAACCCGTATGCTGCTCGCGTGTTGGATCGACCGCGAGAGGCTGACCGCGAGCTGCCGCGCGCGTTCACCCATCTGGGGTTCTGGCTCGCGCTGTGCGTCCTGCTGCTGAACGACCACGTGCTCAAGGGGTCGGGCATCGTTCCTGGGTGGCTCACAGGCAAGCTGAGCGATGTGGCCGGCGTGCTGGTTGCTCCCCCTTTGCTCGCTGCGGCGCTGGGTGCGGGACGCCGGCACCTACGACTGCTCGCCCTGGCGATCGTCGGCACCGGCCTCGCTCTCGTGAAGCTGTGCCCGGAAGCGGCACGCGGCACGGAGCACATGCTCGCGTTGGCCGGCCTGCGATCGCACATCTGCGTCGACCCGAGCGACCTGTGGGCGCTGCTCGCGCTGCCGCTGGCTGAGCTGCTGTGCCGTCCGTGGACCGGGGCTCGAACGCCCATGCGCGCTCCTTCGCGCGACTGGGTGGCACGCGCCGGTATCGCGCTGGCCTCGATCGCGTGCCTGGCCACGGCCGGCGTCAGCACCAAGAAGACCAATGGCGCTCGGCAGGATGCGCCCTCAATCCAGAACGATTCGAGCCAAACGTTGGCGCTCGTGATCGCGTCGACCGAAGGGGTAGGGGGCTGCAGCTTGTATCGCGACGACCGCGTGGCTTTGCTCACGGGCGATGCGTTCTCGGCGGCCCGTGAGGTCATGATCGACGCGGGCGCGCGGTTGGCTCTGCCGCTCGACACCTCGACGACCCCCTGCGGCGCCGCCTCGGTCGAGCTCTCGGATGGCACGCAGGCGCGCGTGTTCTGGCGCGGCCTCGACGAGATCCCGGCCTTCGTGCCTGCGGATGATCCCCGCCGCAAGAAGCGCCTGTTGACTGTCAGCGGGAAGGTCGGCCACTTCGTGATCGATCTTGGCGACGATCTGCAGAGCTTCGAGCTCGGCGGCAGCGTGCCGGACAGCACCTGCGCGCAGTCCGATGCGCAGTACACGCTCGAAGCCACACCCTTGAGCATGGCGCAAGGCTTCCTCGACCTCTCGGAGATCCGGCACGCCGACGACGGCTGCCTGGAAGTCGACTGGTTCATGGGCGAGGGCGATACGTCGGTAGACACGCAGCGGCTATGCGTACCGGACTGGGCGTTTCCTTTCGACCCGGGCGAGACTCTGTCGGTGACCCAGGAGATGGGCGCGGGGGGAGAGCACAGCCTGCGCTTCACGCGCTTCTCGGGCAGCGCGATTAGCTTGCAGCTCTTGGTCTGGAACGACGCGGCGACCTTTCCAACGAGCAGCATCACCGGCTTGACGGCGGTGGACTGCGTGGGCACGCGTTCGGACTGTGGGGCCTACGTGAGGCCGGTCGAGGTCAGCGTGCACGGCAAGAGCAGCCATCTCCAGTCCGGCGACGACATCACCATCACTGGCACGAGCCCGAAAAGCACCCGCATCCTGGTGGGCGCTGCACGCGACGTGGCGTGGTCGTCTGCGAGCTGCACTGGGCCGGAAGCTCTGATCGGCTCAACCGCCAACGCGCTCGAGCTCCGCACATACTGAGATCTCGCACCTTTGATCCTGTTACCCGACATGGCTCGTAACCGTGGCGCCATGGCCTGAAACGGCCGTATACTGATGAGTTACACGGGGAGGATCGTCCAGGGACGCAAGCTTCTGAATCGTGCGGTTGGGATGCGATGCCGGTGCTTATCCGGCCCGCTCGCCGCGATCAGGCCCGGCGTCGTTAGCCTGCTCCCCCCGATGGTGTCGCACGCGCCGTCCGTTCCGCTCTGAATGGCCAACGAAACTCCGACGCTTTACGGCAAGTATCAGCTGCTCGAGCAGCTCGCGCGCGGCGGCATGGCCGAGGTCTACAAGGCCAAGGCGCACGGCGTGGAGGGTTTCGAGAAGATCCTGGTCATCAAGCGCATCCTGCCCGAGCTGAGCCAGAACCCGCGCTTCGTCTCGATGTTCATCGACGAGGCGAAAATCGCGGTCACGCTCTCGCACGCCAACATCGTCCAGGTGTTCGACCTCGGACACGCCGAGGGCACGTACTTCATCGCCATGGAGTACGTGGCCGGCATGGATCTGGCAGCCATGCTCAAACGCGCGAACAAAGCCAAGCGGCCGCTCGCGCCCGAGCTCGCGGTGTACGTGATCAGCGAGCTCGCCAAGGGCCTGGACTACTTGCACAGACGCAGGGACGCGGAGCTCCGCCCGCTCAACATCGTTCACCGGGACGTCTCGCCCCAGAACGTGCTGCTCAGCTTCGAGGGCGAGGTGAAGCTCACCGATTTCGGCATCGCCAAGGCGCGAAGCGTGGCGCAGGCGGTGACCGAGGTCGGCGTGATCAAGGGCAAGTACGCCTACATGTCCCCGGAGCAGCTCATCGGGCAGAAGCTCGACGCGCGCACCGACATCTTCAGCGCGGGCACGCTGCTTTACGAGACGCTCTCGGGCGTGAATCCGTTCCAGGCCGCGTCGAGCTACGACACCCTGCAGCGGATCCGCAAGGGGGCCGTCACGCCGGTCGAAGATCTGGTGCCGGAGCTGCCGGACGAAGTGTCGCGCATCGTCAGCCGCGCCATGGCCGCGCCGGTCGAGGAGCGCTACCAGACCGCCGGCGAGCTGTACGAAGATTTGATCCAGTTCCTGTACACCAGCGGTCGCCGCGTCAGCGCGCGCGATCTGATCGACCACCTGGCCGCGCTGCGCAGCAGCAGCGACGACACCGGCCGCGGTGGCGAAAGGCTCGAAGCCGTGTTCGAGGTCACGGCCTTCGATGAGCCGCTTCCCGAGCGAACGCGGGTCGAGCGCGGGCGGAGGCCCAAGCTCGAGCCCAGCGGCACGCCCACGGGCACACCGAGCACGACTGCGCCGCGCGAGCGCACCGAATGGCGCGACGTGACCGTGCTCGGCGTGCACCTCGGTGCAAACGATCCGATTCGCGAGGAGGCCATCGGCCACATGATCGAGCGCTTCGGAGGTAGCGTCGCGCGCGAGATGCTTCCGCCCAACGCCGAGGGGCGCCGCGCGCTGCTCGCGACGTTCGGCGATCTCGATCCCGACGGTCGCGACGCGGACAACGCCGCACGTTGCGCGCTCAAGCTCGCGCGGGCCGCGAGCGCCGCTGCGGGTGAAGCGGGCACCACGACCACTGCCGCGATTGCGCTGTCGGCGGGGCGAGTGCTGGTCGATCTCGCGGGCACGTTGATCAAGGACGACAGCTACACCACGTTGCTCGGTCGCGGCCTCGCGCTCGCGACCCGCGCTGGCGACGGCCAGATCCTCGTGGACGCAGCGTGCGAGAAGGCGATGCGCAGCCGCTTCCGCTTGGTCACCGCCGGCTCGCAAGCGCCGGACTCGTTCTTGCTCGCGAACGAGCGCGGCATGGTCGATGCCCAAGGACGCTTCGTCGGGCGCAGGGCCGAGCTACGCAAGGTCGGCGAGGCTCTGGCGCGCGCGCACCAGGGCGAGCTCGAAGTGTTGGGCCTGCAGGGCGAGGCCGGCGCGGGCAAGTCGCGGCTGCTCTCCGAGACCATGCGGCGGCTCGGCTTGGCGGGCCACAGCGTGGGCCTCCACCTGGCGACGCTCACGCCGCAGATGCGCGAGGTTCCGCTCTCGGCGCTTCAGGAGATGCTCCGCAGCGTGCTCGGGATCGACGAGCTCGACCCCGACGTGCTGGTGCGCGGACGCACCACGCGGCTGCGCGAGCTGGGCTTGTTGCCGGTGGAGCAGGGGGCGGTGGCTGCGGCGCTCGGATTGCAACGCGATCCCTCGAGCCGCACCGGGAGGCGCCCGCTCAAGGCCGCGTTACTGCGAATCGTGCGCAAGCTCGCGGAGGACCAGCTCACGATCTTCGCGTTCGACGGCGCGGAGCACATCGATTTCGACTCGCTCTCGATCGTCGAAGAAATGCTGCGGGCAGTCTCGAAGGCCCGCATCGCGGTCATCTTGTGCTACCGGCCGGGCCACGCTCCGCGCTGGGCCGACTTGCCGAATTTCACCGAGATCAAGCTCGCCCCGATGAGCGACGAGGATGTGGCGCGGTTGATCGCTACCCGTCTGGGCGCGGACGAAATGCCGTTCGATCTGCTGCGAGAGGTGACCACCAAGAGCGGGGGCAATCCGCTCTACGTCGAGGAATACCTGAAAGCGCTGCAGAGCGCGGGCGGCGTGAGCTTCCAAGAGGGGCAGGTGCGCTACAACCGCGACGCGGCGTCGGTGGACGTGCCCAAGACCCTGCGCGGCATCGTGGCCTCTCGGGTCGCGAAGCTCGATCCGACACAGCGGTACCTGCTGCAGGTCGCCTCGATGGTGGGCGAGCGCTTCCACACCGACATCCTCGCGGCAGCCGCACAAGAAGACATTCGCAGCGTGAACGAAGCGCTGCAGTCGAAGGAGATGCGCGGCATCGTCGGCGCGCACGGCCCGAGCGAGCACATGTTCTCGCATGGGCTCGTGCAACAGGTGGTGGTCGAGAGCGTCACGCTGGCGGCGCGCAAGGAGATCCATGCGGCCATCGCCGAGGCCGTGATCCGCCTCCATCCCGATCGCATCGACGAGCTGGCGGAGCGTCTGGCGCGCCACTATCAAGAAGCCGGAGACGACGTGCGCGCGGTGGAGTACCTGTTGCGCGCTGCTGATCGCCTCGAGGACGAGGGCGCGATCGAAGGCGCGATCGTGGAGCTGCAGCGTGCGATCGAGATCCTCGGCAGCGGCGAGACTCCGAATCGCATGATGATGCTCGAGCAGTACAGCCGTCTGGCGGAGCTCTGCTTCCGCAACCGCAACCTCGTGGAGGGCAACGAGCAGATGGAGCGGGCGCTCAAGGCAGCCGAGGCCGCGCGTTCGCAACTCCACGTGGCCCGCTTCTGCATGTGGCGGGGGCGCATGCTGGTCGGCTCGTCGCAAATCGAAGAGGGCCGCCGTTGGCTCGACCAGGCCCAGCACATCGCGCGCGGGCTGACCGACTGGCAACTGAGCTGCGACGTGTTCTTGGCCAAGGCCGACGCCGAGGCGCGCAGCGCCGAGTTCGAGAAGGCGGTGGGGTCCTTGCGCGAGGCGTTGCAACTCTCGCGCGAGGCGGGCGACAAGGCTTCCGAGCTGCGCTGCTTGTCGCCCTTGGCGCTGACGTATGCGCGCATGGGCGACCGGCGCTCAGCGCTCGCCACGCTCGAGCAGGCCAAACACTTGGGCGAGGAGCGGGGCGATCCGGCGACCTCGAGCCAGTTGCACAGGCTCGAGTCACAGATCCACTACCACGCGCGCGATCAGCAGGCTTCGGCGCGCGCCGCGGCGAAGGCCGCGGAGCTGGCCCGAGAGGCGGGCTTGCACCACGAGGCTGCGCTGAACGCGCACAACATGGGCGAGGCGTTCCTGCGGCTCGGCGATCATCGGCGGGCGTTTGCGGCGTTGCGCAACAGCTACGAGGTCGCCGTGGAAAACGGCTACGCGCGCTTGCAGATGTCGAACCTGCGCGCGCTCGGGTTCATCGACGCCACGCGCTTCGGCTCGAGCGAGGGACGGGCCCGCGTGCTGCAAGCGATCGAGTACGCCGAGAAGCACGACTTCGTCTGGGACGTGATTCAGGGCAAGTTCTTCCTCGCGATCGTCGAGCAGAAGCGCGGCGACCTCGAGAGCGCTCGCGCCCGCTTGCGCGAGGTGCTGAACCTGGCTGCGCAGCACGGCCACCGCAACTACATCGAGGACGCGGAAAGCGCGCTGCGCCAGATCGACGCCCATCAGACCTTCGAGCTGACGCAGTGACGACGTGCCGCGGGGCCCACCTCTGGTCTACCCACCAACCCACGGAAAAGACTTGATAAATCACGGAACGCCCGGGCTTCGCCGGGAGCGCGACTTCCGGCTGCTGCTGCCTTGAATTCTCTTCAAAGCGCTTGCTAGAGTCCATGCCCACGCAAAAGGAGCAGACCATGGCAAGCCGCCCAGAAATCGTTTCTCTCTATCTCGAGGCCCAGAGCACCCGCGATGAGGCCAAGCTCAACGCGATAGAGGCGCTGATCGCCGACGACATCGTGATGGGCAGCCCGATGGGGAGCAGCCAGGGCAAAGAGAAGATCATGTCGCGGATGCGCAAGGGCGGCAGCGGCCCCATGGCGCAGATGCAGGCGAGCCTGGTCTGGAGCACACCGGTGGAAGCCGACGGCAAGGTCACGATCAGCGCGGACATGCCAGCCGGCCTGCCGCTGCCGATCCCGATCAAGGGCCTCGAGATGAAGTTCTCGTTCACCGACGACAACCGCATCTCCAAGGTCGACATCACTCCGCGCATGTAGATGCTGGCTATTTGAGAGGGCGGGCTCTAGATTCGCGGCGCATGAGCGAGTCGACTGCGAACGCCCCGCGCACGTTCCGCTACTACGACCTGATCATGGCGTCGTTCGTGTGCGTGCTCTTGTGCGCCAACTTGATCGGCGTCAGCAAGATAGCCCAGGTGACGGTGTTCGGGGCTCCGCGCGCGTTCGGAGCCGGCAATCTGTTCTTTCCGCTGAGCTACCTCTTCGGGGACATCCTGACCGAGGTGTATGGCTACGCTCGCTCGCGCCGGGTCGTGTGGGCCGGCTTCGGAGCGCTGCTGTTTGCGTCGGTGATGAGCGCGGTCGTCGTCCACTTGCCTCCCGCCGACGGGTGGGGCGGACAAGCCGTGATCGAGCAGGCGTTCGGCTCGACCTGGCGCATCGCGCTCGCGTCCCTCGTGGGTTATTTCTGCGGCGAGTTCGCCAACTCCTTCACGCTGGCGAAGCTCAAGATCTTCACCGCAGGCCGGCTGCTCTGGACCCGCACCATCGGCTCCACAATCGTGGGCGAGGCATGCGACACGGTGGTGTTCTATCCGCTGGCGTTCTACGGCACGTGGTCGTCCGACTTGCTGCTGAAAGTGATGATCGCGAACTACGTGCTCAAGGTCGGCTGGGAGGTCGTGGCGACCCCGATCACGTATCGCGTCGTGCACGCGCTCAAGCGCGCCGAGCAAGAGGACTTCTACGACCGCGACACGAACTTCACGCCGTTCTCGCTCGCGGTCAACGCCGCGTCGCGCAAGCACGAGTCTTGAGGCACGCGTCAGAGCTCGATCTGCATGCCGAGCTCGACCACGCGACCGGGCGGCAGCCCGAAGAACTCGGTCGCGGTATGTGCATTGCGCGAGAGAAACGCGAAGAGCATCGCACGCCAGCGCCACATGCCTGAGCGGCCGGTCGCGAGCAGAGTCTCGCGTCCGAGGAAGAAGCTGGTGTCGTTGAGCTCGAACTCGATCCCGGCGATGCGGCGCACTTGCCGCATGATGTCGGGGACGCGCGGGGACTGCATGAAGCCGAAGTGGGCGACCACGTGGTAGATGCCTTGACCCAGCTCGTGGCAAGCCACCCGATCGCGCCGGCGCAAGATCGGTACGTGCTCGGTGATGATCGACAGCAAGAGCACACGCTCGTGGAGCGCCTTGTTGTGCTTGAGGTGATGCAGCAGCGCAGGTGGAACGCTGTCTGGATTCGAGGTCATGAACACGGCGGTGCCCGGCACGCGCGTCAGTGGGTGGCTTGCCAGGTCCTCCAAGAACGGTGCGAGGGGTAGGGCCGAGGCACGCAGGCGTTCGCCGAGGATTCTTCGTCCTCGCTTCCAGGTGCTGAAGACCACGAACAGCAGCACGCCGACGGCCAGCGGCAGCCAGCCGCCGTTCTCGACCTTGATCAAGTTCGCGCCGAAGAACGAGAGGTCGACCACCAAGAACACGACCAGCAGCAGGCTCGCCACGGGCAAGCCCCAGCGTGGCCGCATCACCGCGAAGAACAGCACCGACGTCACGGACATCGTGCCCGTCACGGCAATGCCATAAGCCGCGGCCAACGCCGACGATCCACGGAACGCCAACACCAGCGCCATGCACGCCAGCGCGAGCCACCAGTTGACCTCGGGGACGTAGATCTGCCCTTCCTGGTGGCCAGAGGTGTGGACGACTTTCAGGCGCGGGCAGTACCCGAGCTGGACCGCTTGATGGGTGAGCGAGAACGCACCGGAGATCAGCGCCTGCGATGCCACGACTGCGGCGATGGTCGCGATGACGATGACGGGATAGATGGCGAAGCCCTTGGCCAGCGCAAAGAACGGATTGGCCACGCCACCCGCCGGATCCGCGAGCAGCATGGCGCCTTGGCCGAAGTAGTTCACGAGCAAGGTGGGCATCGCGATCGCGAACCAGGCGGCGCGAATCGGTCGTTTGCCGAAGTGGCCCATGTCCGCGTACACGGCTTCGGCACCCGTGATGCACAGCACGACCGCGCCGAGCAGGAAGAAGCCCTGCTTGCCGTGGTGAACGAGGAAGCGCACGGCGTAGAGCGGGCTCAACGCCGCGAGCACGTGCGGCGCCTTGATGATCCACGGCACCCCCAGTGCCGCGATCCCGAAGAACCAAATCAGCATCGCGGGTCCGAAGATGGTCGCGACCCCGGCCGTGCCACGCTTCTGGAACCAGAACAGCCCGAGCAGGATCAGGACCGTGATCGGCACGAGCCACGGCTTGAAGACCGGGGTCGCCACCTCGAGACCTTCGACTGCACCGAGCACGGAGATCGCCGGCGTGATGACCGCGTCGCCGTAGAGCAGGGCTGCACCGAACAGGCCCGCCAGCACGAGCGCGCGACGCCCGCGTTGGGGCTCGGCTTGGCCCACGGGCATGGCTACCAAGGCGAGCAACGCCAAGATGCCTCCCTCGCCGTGGTTGTCGGCCTCCATGACGAGCGCGAGGTACTTGAGCGACACCACCAACGTCAGCGACCACGTGATCAGCGACAGGATGCCGAGCACGTTGTCGGGGGTGGGCGTGACGCCTCCGGACGAGGCGAAACACTCCCGGAGCGCATACAGCGGTGACGTCCCGATGTCGCCGTAGACGACGCCGAGCGCACCGAGCGCAAGCGCAGTCAGCGCTGGCTGCGGCAGGCTCTCGGGCTGCGAGTGTGGGGTCTCCTGTGACATCCCGGTGGGCGTCGCGTGTTTCAAAGCTGTGTCGGACCGCAGGCCCGTGGTGTCAGGGTTTGGCGGGTGCCGGAGCGGGCGTGGGCGCTGTGGAGCCAGCGCCCTTGTCGGCCGGTGGCGCGTCCGGGTGTCCGGGCTGCGCGGCACCCTCGGAATCATCGTCCTCAGGCTCGCCTGCAGGCGCGCTCGCGGGCGTCGTCGTGGTGCTGGTCGCGGCTTCCTGCGTGCTGGAGCTCTGGGCGCCCTTGTCACCGCCCTTGCTCTTGCTGCTGCCCAGCTTGCGCGCTTCGTCGCGCAGCTTGATCGCCTTGGACGCGTTCTCGAGCGCCTTGTCGCTGCTCGAAGACATGAACGCCAACGTGGCGGAAAGCAGCATGAACAGCGCGGCCATGATCACGGTCAGCTTGGTGAGGAAGTTCCCGGCGCCCGCGCCTCCGAACACACTCTGGCTGCCGCCGCCGAACGCAGCGCCCATGCCGCCGCCGCGTCCCGCTTGAAGCAGCACGACGAAAATCAGGAACAAGCACACGAACACGTAGAGGATGGTGAGGAAGGTAATCATGGTGTCCCCGCGTGCCGAGCCGCGTCGACGATCGCTGCGAAGGAATCGGAGTCGAGCGAAGCGCCGCCGACCAACGCGCCATCTACTTCGGTCTGGGCCATCAAGGCGCGCGCGTTGTCCGGTTTGACGCTGCCACCGTACAAGATCCGCGTCGCCCCGGCCAGGGGCGCGCCGAAGCGCTCTTTCAGCAGCCCCCGGATGTCGGCATGAACTTGCTGCGCATCGGCAGGCTCGGCGTTGCGCCCCGTTCCGATGGCCCAGATCGGCTCGTAGGCGAGCACCAGCCGCGCCATCTGATCCGGACCGAGACCGCTCACGGCGTCGCCCACTTGGCGCAAGACGTGCGCCTTGGTCTCGCCGTTCTCCCTCTGGGAAAGGCTCTCGCCCACGCACACGATCGGCGTCATGCCGGCCGCGAGCACGGCGGCAGCCTTGCGCCGTACGTCCTCGTTGGTCTCGGAGAACAATTGCCTGCGCTCCGAGTGCCCCACGATCACGTGGCTGCAACCCACGTCCTTGAGCAGCGGGGCGCTGACCTCGCCGGTGAAGGCGCCTTGGGCCTGCCAATAGACGTCCTGCGCGCCGAGGCGGATCGAGCTACCGGTCAGCGCTTCGCGCACGGTCGAGAGCGCCGTGAACACTGGCGCGACCACGACGTCGACGCCGCCGATGTCATTCAGGCGCGCGCGCAACGCCGCGATCAACGCGCGCGCTTCGTTCTCGTTCTTGTGCAACTTCCAGTTGCCGGCCACCAGCGGGCGCCGCAGCACCGCGGTCACGAACGCACCGCCTCGAGCCCGGGCATGCTCCGCCCTTCGAGGTACTCGAGCGATGCGCCGCCGCCGGTCGATACATGGTCGTAACGGCTCGCGACGCCTGCCTGGCTCACGGCGGCGATGCTGTCGCCGCCACCGACCACCGTGAAGCCGGGACAGTCGGCGCCTGCCTGGGCGACGCCCAAGCTTCCTGCTGCGAACGGGGCTCGCTCGAACAAGCCCATGGGTCCGTTCCAGAACAACGACCTCGCCTGCATGATCACGCTGCGATAGGTCTCTACCGTCGCCGGGCCGATGTCGAGGGCCATCGCATGGGGGGGCACGTGCGCGACACCGACGACTTCCCCGCGCTCCGCGTCCATGCTCTCAGCCACCACCACGTCCACGGGCAATAGCAGCTTCACGCCACGATCGACCGCGCGCTGCATCACGCTGCGCGCGAGCGCAAGCCGATCGACTTCGACCTTGCTCGCGCCCATCGAGACTCCGCGAGCTGCCAGGAACGTGTTGCCCATCGCGCCGCCGATGAGCAGCGCATCCACGCGCTCGATCAACGCCTCGAGCACGCCCATTTTGTCGCTCACCTTGGCGCCGCCGAGCACGGCCACGAATGGCCGCGGCGGCGAGCCTCGCAGCTTGTCGAGCGCGTCGAGCTCGCGCTGCATCAACAGGCCGACGCCGCGCTCGTTGAACAGCTTCGGCAGTGCGCTCACCGAGGCGTGCGCGCGGTGCGCTGCGCCGAACGCGTCGTTCACGTACACGTCCGCGAGCTTGGCGAGCGAGCGCGCGAAGCCCTCGTCGTTCTTTTCTTCGCCCGGATGAAAGCGCAGGTTCTCGAGCAGCGCGATCTGTCCGTCGCGCAGGTCGGCCATGATCTTGCCCACCGCGTCGCTCAGACAGTCGTCCGCGAACATCACCTCGCAACCGAGCATCTCGGCCAGCGCCGCGCCCACCGGCTCGAGCGACTCGGCGGGGTTGGGCTTGCCCTTGGGTCGGCCCAGGTGCGACGCGAGGACCATCCGCGCCCCGCGCTCCGCGCCGTGGCGGATCGTGTCGAGCGTAGCCTCGATCCGTGTTCTGTCCTGCACGTGCCCGTTCTCGATCGGAACGTTGAAGTCCGCGCGGATGAACACGCGGCGCCCTTCGATCGGAAGATCGCGGATGGTACGGATTGCCGCTGACATTCGGTCCGGGCCCTAGCGATGCGTTGCAACGAATCGGGCGAGGTCGACCATGCGATTGGAGAACCCGGCTTCGTTGTCGTACCAGGCTTGAACCTCGACCAAGTCGCCGCCCACGACCTGCGTCTGAGCTGCGTCGACCACGGACGACAGCGGGTTGCCGATGAAGTCCACCGACACGAGCGGCCGGGTCTCGTAGCCGAGCACGCCCGCGAGCTCGCCCGAGGCTGCCGCCTGCAGCGCCTGGTTCACTTCGTCGCGGGTGGTCGCTTTGGCGAGGTGCGCGGTCAGGCAGACGATCGAGACGTCCGGCGTAGGCACCCGAATCGAAGTGCCATCGAGCTTGCCCTTGAGCGCCGGAAGCACGAGCCCAATCGCTTTGGCCGCGCCGGTGGTCGTCGGGATCATGGAGATGGCCGCGGCCCGCGCTCGCCGCAGATCCTTGTGGGGCAGGTCGAGCACGTTCTGGTCGTTCGTGTACGAGTGCACGGTGACCATGTGACCCTTGATGATGCCAAAGCGGTCGTTCAGCACCTTGGCCACGGGTGCGAGGCAGTTGGTGGTGCACGACGCGTTGGAGATCACCGTGTGCTTGGCTGGGTCATAGGAATCGAGGTTGATGCCGACGCAGAAGGTGCCGTCCACGTCTGCGCTGCCGGGAGCGCTGATGATCACGCGCTTGGCGCCCGCAGTCAGATGGGCCGAAGCCTTGTCCTTCGAGGTGAAGAGGCCGGTGCACTCGAGCACGATCTCCGCGCCGAGGCTCTTCCAAGGCAGCTTGCTCGGGTCCTTCTCTGCGAGGATCGGGATCTTGCGTCCGCCGACCTGCAAGCCCCCGTCGATAGCCCGTACGTCGGTCTTCAGCGCCCCGTGCACCGAGTCGAATTGCAGCAGGTGCGCGAGCGTGTCTGCGCTGGTGAGGTCGTTCACCCCGACCAGCTCGAGCCCAGCGTCCCCTCGGTCACCCCGCTCGAGCAACACCCGCGCGATGTAGCGCCCGATACGCCCAAAGCCGTTGATTGCGATCTTGGCAGCCATTGGGGGGCGAACTTTAACGATCCAGGGGGGGTTTGCAAGTCGGCGGCGACGCGGCCGCGGACGGGCCCTGCGGCTCAGCCGTCTTCGGTGCGGTATCGCTTGTCCGATTCGCCTGGGCGATCGGTGACCGGGGCGGCGTCGGCCGGCGGCTCGGCCACGAGATCGCGGCTTTCCGGGGTGGTCGCGAGCTGGGCTTCGACGTAGACCCGGGCGCTGCGCACGGCCTTGTCGAAGTGGGTGAGCGCGTCGTGGGAGCGACCGAGAAAGAAGTAGAGCTCGGGGTGCTCGAGCGTAAACCCCGGCTCGGTGCGCGCCACGGCCTCGAGCTCGCCGACGGCCATGTCGTAGTCGCCGGCCCGGTACAGGACGTAGCCTCGCAGCAGCCGCATGCGCGGCCCGCCCGCGCGGACGATCGACGAGGGCAGCGCTTGCATGGCGGCGTTTGCACGCCGCGCGTCACCGCGGGCGAGCCAATCTCGGACTTCGGCATAGCCCTCCGCGATTCGCTCGTTGGCGTGATCGCCGATGGACGGGTCGGGGGCCGGCGGCTCCCAGACGAGCACGGGCTCGGTCGCCCCGTCGCCGAGCACCGCCAGCATCGCTCCGCAGAGCTGGAGCGCTGGGCTGGGGCCGTAGCTCTGGGCCTGTCTCAACATGGAGGCGGCCTCGCGCTTGCGGCCGTGCGCCAGCAACGCCATCGCCAACTCGGCGTGATTCTGGGAGGCCTCGGCCGGCCCGCCAAAGCCGCTGACGCGGCCGCGCAACCGTCCGTATGGCCAAGCGTCTCCGTAGATCGTCTGCAAGTAGCCCTTGTAGCGCTCGAACCCGATCAGATCTCGAGGCGCTGCGAGCTCGATGCGAGCGTTGTCGTCCGTGTTGATCACCGCAGGCCTGCGCCGGCAACCAGGCGGTATGCAGGGGCCTTGATTGGTCGAGCCTTCATCCGCGCGTCTGCGACCGCGCTCCAGATGTTCCTCGATCTGCGTGTACTGCATGACCTCTTCACGGTCAGCGAGCAGGATGCGCGCGAGCACATCATAGGGCGAGTGGATGTACGCGCGTTCGAGCTCTGCGGCCACGCCGGCCGCGGCAAACCCAGCGCGCAAGTGCTCGAGGTCGAACGGCAGCGGTGCGTCGGAACCGATCAACACGGTGTCGCTCGACAAGTCCTCCGCGGAGAACACCAGCACGTGCCGGAACTGCGACGCGAAAGTGCGATAGATGGTCTTCACGTTCTCGGGGCTCATTTCGTACAGCTGAACCCACTCGCAATACAGGCCGCCTTGCCGCAGCTTGCGCTTGGCCAAGCGGAAGTGGTCGGCGGTGAACAAGTCGGACACGCCGGTGAGCCAGGGGTTGCTCGGCTCGCCCACGATCAAGTCGTAGCGGTGGTCCGTGCTCGCGAGGTAGTTGCGCCCGTCGTCGTTGATCAGATGCAACCGAGGCGTGCTCACGTAGGGAAAGCTCGCACCGCGATAGCGCAGATGGTTGACGTCCGCGAAGTAGCGCGAGGCCTTCGCCACCGCCTGCTCGAGCTCGATGACCTCCACCGACCGCACGGGGAACTGCAGCGCCGCGCCCACCGTGACTCCCGAGCCGAGCCCGATGATCGCGACATCGAGCCCGCGTGCGCCCTTGCCGTGAAGCAAAAGGGGTAGGGCAGCGACCATGATCTGGGTCGGCATGTCGTTGCCGTTGCTGGCTTCGACTTTGCCGTTGTTCTTGAGCGAGTAGTGACGGCCCCAGCGCTCGACCGAGACCGTGGTGGAGAGCCCGTCTTCGTAGAACACCAGATCGGGCTCGCCCCAGGTCTCTTGATCGAGCACGTCCTTGGCCAGCGAGATGCGGAACACGCCGAGCGTCATCTTGCTCAGGTTCCACGTCAGCCGCGACCCGTTCACCGTGGCCCAGGCCAGCGCCGGCAAAAGCAGAGCGACAGCCGCAAACAGCGCTTGACCCGCCCTGCGCTCGACGCGTCCCTGGCCGCGAGCCGAGAACAGCACGAACAGCCCGAGCAGCAGGTTGAGCCCGATACCGATGTGCAGTGTTGCCTGCATTCCGAGACGCGGCATGAGCACGAAGCCCGGCAGCCAGGCGCCCGCGATCGAGCCCAGCGTGTTGCCGGCGTAGACCACGGACACCTCGCGCCCCACGCGCGCGCCGCCACCGCTGAAGAGACGCATGGTCAGCGGGAACATGGCGCCCATGCCGAGCGCCGATGGCAAGACGCACAGCGCCGCGGCGATGAACATCAGCGCCATCACCCGGTCCACGTGCTCGCCCAGCGAGTGATAGAAGGGGGCGACCATGGCGGCGAAGGCGAGCGAGATTCGGTCGGCCCACAGGTCGCTCACGAACGTAGCGAGCGCCACGAAGACCTGCACGGCGGCGAGCAACAGCAACGGCTTGCGCCCGACCAGCACCAAGAGCGAGAGCAAGAGCGCGGTCACGAACAGGGTGGAGCACAGCATCATCTCGAGCCGGCCGCGGAATTGCACCGCGCCGGCCGCTGCGGCGAGCAGAGCAGGAAACAACAGCGCGATGGCGATGCGGAGCTCGGCGGCCCGGTCGCCCGGCCGCTCGTCGAGCGCGCTGCGTGCTTGCTGCGCACGCAGCCCGATCCGGTGCAACACGATGGTCGCGAGCACACAGACGAGGCTCACGCCGGCCCAGGCTATGGCGCCGTAGCGCATGCCGAACGGGAGCGGCGCCACCGCGCAGAGGCCGAGGGCGATGACGGTGACGGCGGTGAGCAACTGCCTTCCTTCGCGTGCGATCGCGGCCGCGACCGCGCTGCCGCCAGCGATCCCAGTCAAGAAGGTCATCAAGATCAGCGCGAACGCATAGACCGAGCCGCCGATGGTGTTCACGAGCGCGCGCGACCAGACCACCTCGTAGAGCAGCGAGCAGAAGCCCGACAGAGCGAAGGCCACCGCGGCAACCCGTCGCACGCGGTCCGGCACTTTAGGCTCCGCGGTAACGTCCTGCGGTGGGTCGGTCGGCACGCTGATCGGTCGGTCGCCGCGCTCGCCGAGCACGCGACGCAACGCCAGCACGCTCAGTGCGAGAGCGACGTTCATCGAGACCGCTACGACATTGGTCGCGGAAACTCCAACGCGCGGCATGAGCACGAAGGCCGCCAAGAAGACGCCGAGCACGGCACCTACGGTGTTGACCGCGTACAGCGCGCCCACGCGTGGTCCGACAGCGGACGCGGTGTCACGCGAGCTGACGAAGTGGCGCGAGAGCAGCGGCAGCGTCGAGCCCATCAGCGTCGTCGGCACGATGAGGACCGGCACGATGCACAAGAACCGCGCGACCACGAAGCCGAAAGACTGCGCGCCAAAGTGATGCCGCAATGAGGCGTTCACCGCCGCGAGCCAGCCTTCGGGGCGCAGCAGCAGAGGCACGCACAACGCGAATGCGCCGACTCCTAGCTCGGCCCACGCGTAGACTAGAAGGGGTCGTCTGACGCGGTCGGCATAGCGTCCGAAGAGCCATGCGCCCAGGCCGAGCCCGCCCATGAACACGCTCACCACCGAGGAGATGGCCACGCTCGAGGAGCCGAAGACGTGGTGCAGCAGTCGGCTCCAGATGGTCTGGAACACCAGGCTCGACGCGCCCGAGACGAAGAACGCGATGAACGGTGCGAATCGCAGCACGCGGGCTACTCGAGAAGCGCCTCGCGCATGCGATCCAGAGCACGGCTGTGCAAACGGCTCGCCCACGACTTGCTGAGCCCCAGCTCTTTGGCGAGCTCGTCGAAGTTGCGGCCGTCGATGTAATGGCCGCGAACCAGAAACCGCTCCTGTTCCGGCAACAGCTCGAGAGCGCGCAACACGCGTGTTCGCTGCTCGCCGTCGAGCAGATTTCTCTCGGGGTCATGCGTGCCGTGCGCATCCTCGTCGGCTGCTGCCGCCGTGCAATACGCCGCGGCGACTCGTCCGAGCACGCCATCTATCGCGCGCAAGCTTCCTTCGGCGTCGGGCCGCGCTCCAGCCGCGCTGCTCGCTTCGCCGAGCGGTTCGCCCTCGAGATCGGTTGCCTCCGCCGCCTTCAGCCGCGCGTACGCGCGCCGCGGCAGGTACGCCATGCGCCGCACGCCGTCGAGCACGGCGCCGCGCACGCGGTAGTAGGCAAACGACTTGAACTGGATGCCGCGCGACGGATCGAAGCGCTGCCGCGCCTCGAGCAGTCCCTCGTAGGCGAAAGCGACCAGGTCCTCCGAGTCACCCTCGAGCCCGAGCTGCGCCCGTGTATGCTTCACGATGCCGCGTACGAACGCGTCATACTGTCTAATGAATTCACTGTCGTGCGAAAGGTTGTCCACGGGAACTCAGCGGCTTATCCACGGCGCATCCCCGCGCGCCCGAGCCACCGCGATGATATTCGAGAA
>JBIOJD010000003.1:0-28917 GCA_044450485.1 Polyangiales bacterium
AACGGCTTGTGTCCGGTGATGCACTGGAAGAGCACGATGCCGAGCGAGAAGATGTCGCTACGAAAATCGAGCTTGTCGCCGAGGATCTGCTCCGGGCTCATGTAGCTCGGCGTGCCCACGCCGGTGCCGGTCTCGGTCAAGTCCGACAGCGAATGGTCGCGCGCGATGCCGAAGTCCATCAGCTTCACCTCGCCTTGGTGCGAGATGATGATGTTCGCGGGCTTGATGTCGCGATGGATGATGCCGCGGAAGTGGGCGTAGTCGAGAGCGCGCGCCACTTGCAGACCGATCACGGCCGCAACGTCGACTGGGATCCGCGGCGTGAGCTGGAGCAGATCGTACAGATCGATGCCCTGCACGTACTCCATGATGATGTACATGGTCTCGCCGTCTTTGAGGAAGTCGTAGACGTGCAGGATGTTCTCGTGCTGCAGCGACGCCATGAAGCGCGCCTCGCGCTCGAAGCGCATCGCAAACTGGCTGTCGACCGCGATCGACGGCTTGAGCGCCTTGATCGCCACGACGCGCTCGAGCGGCTCTTGCACGGCCTTGTAGATCACGGCCATGCCGCCGCTGCCGATCTCGCCCACGATGCGGCAGTTCCCGATCCGGTCGACCATCGTGCTCGGACCGTAGAGAGGGCCGGCGGCTGTGTCAAACCCGATCGCGCGCCGGGACAGGCGGCAAGAGCCCCATGATTTCGAGCAGTTGCATGCGTATCATGACTGGAGCGCTCATTGCGCGTACAGGCACAGCGCGCGGCTCGTCGCGCTGAAGCCGCCGCGATGGTCGCGCAGCGTGATGAAGAAGCGCACGAGCTTGCCGGACGCGGGGATGCCACCGTGCAAGCCCGGTCCCTCCCATTTGACCGAGCCCACGATCTGGGCCGGCTTACCCGTTCCCTTGTCGGTCCCGGCAAGGACCGTGAACCTGCGCTCCATCTTCCCGACGGTGTCGTAGACCGTGATCTCGACGTCCTCGGGCTCGTGAAGCGTGGGGTCGGTCTCCCGGCTCGCGGCGTCGTAGATCAGGTCGATCACGTGCTCGCCCGGATCGCGCAGGGGCAGCGGCTGCCCCGGCTTGCCCTTGTCAGCGGCATTGCTCGTGGGTCCGCTCTGCGGGTCGGCGCTGCTGCGGCACTGCGTCTCGTTTGGCAACATGGTCGGGGGCGCGGCCCACAAGCCATCGTCGAGGCGAATCGTGAGCGCGTCGAGGCTCGGGTTGTGATTGGCCTGGTCGGGCTTCTGCTGCACGGTGACGAGCGTGTTGACCCGGATGGTCTCTCCACTATCGTGCTCGCAGCCGAAGATCTGTGGGTCCGTGGGGTCCACGTACGCGTCGCCGCGCTCGCACACGACGCCCAGCAACAGCACCTGCTTGGCGGCGTAATCCAAGGGTACGGTGAGCTGCGCCAGCGGATCCTCGTAGAGGCACTGGACGGAGACCGTCCCGAACTGCGCGTACGAAGCCGGCAGATCGCTGCAATGGAACCTGCGCTTGAACGCCGGCAGTGCCTTGCCGATGTTGGCCGCACCGCCGTTGGCTGCGGCATCGAGAAACTCTTGGCATACCGGCAAGCCGCCGCTGAAGCGACTGGGCGCGGTGCAGCCGATCAGCATCGTCTGCACGTCCGAGCTGGTCTGCGAGAGCTTCGGGAACACGGTGAGGAAGGACACCGTGCTGTCCTCGCCGGGCTTGGGTGTGGCGCGCGTGGGGTCGCCGTCGACCTCCACCTGCGAACCGAGCACGCGCATGCGGATGATCTCCGTGGCCTTGGGCAGCGTGTCTTGGCAGCCGAGCACGACGAGCGCGCACAGAACGACCGCGAGCGCCGGCAAGCCTCCGAGTCGGCAACGCGCGGGGCTCACAGCTCACCTCGCAAGCCGAGGTTGGGGAAGATCGGCAAGCCGCGCACGTCTTGGCGCGTGCGGTACTCGTAGTCGTAAGCCACCCCCTCGGCATTGGCGGCGTTGTAGAGGTTTTGAATGTCGAGGTAGAGCGCGAGCTTCCAGCCGGTGAAGGTCCACTGCTTCTCGACGCGCAGGTCGAGGCGGTTGAACATCCGGTTGCGCTCCGAGTTGAGCAAGCCATACGTGGGCGAGAACTGGCCGGTGCCGGTGTTGAGGCTGGAGCCGATCACCGGCGTGATCGGATTGCCGCTGACGAGCCGAAGCGTGAGGCCCGCCTCCCAGCCTCTGCCCAAGCGATAGACCCCCGCCACGGTCAAGATGTGGGTCTGGTCGAAGTCGAAGAGCGCCCAGGCGTCACCCGGACGGTCTTTGCGCTCGCTGCGCGAGAGCGTGTACGCCAGATAGCCGAAGAACCGGCCTCGGGGCGAGATGTGCGCCTGCACCTCGAGGCCGTAGACCCGACCGAGGCCGCCGGTCACGAAGAACGGCGCCTCGCCGAACTGCGTGCCGATCACGCGGTCGAACATGTGCTTGTAGAAGCCGTCGACGCTGACGCTGAAGCCCTCGCCGACCGTCTGATCCGCACCCAAATCGAGATGCACGGTCCGAGTCGGCTTCAAGTGCGGGTTGCCGAGCTTGGGTGACGCCTCGTACGGCTGCGGCGGCTGGCCGAACTCGCCGACACCGGCTTTGAGCGTGGTGGTCGACGTGAGCGTGTAGTGCGCGGAGGCGCGCGGATCGTAGCCATAGCCGTTGATCTCGGAATAATAGTCGGCGCGGCTCCCTAGATTGAGCAACCACGGCCCGAGCGTGATGTCGCTCTCCACGTAGACCGCAGGTTGCGCCACGAAGAAGCTGTCTTTGGCCGTGATCTGGTCGCGGTTGCTGACCGTGCTCAGATCCGAGGCTCCCGGATTGCCTTCGCTCTGCTCCACAGCCGGGCCCGTATAGGAAAACCTGCCCGGAATGGCGAACACGTCGATGCCGGCGATCAAGCGCACCTGGTCGTTCACGCGGGCGCGCCACTCGGAGCGGCCGTAGATGTCGTTGCCGGAGCTGTTGAACACGAACCCACGACCGACGCCCAGATCGGCGTTCAAGTAGCCTGCGGCGATGTCTACGTCTTGCGCGACGTCGTCGTTGATCTGATGGCGCCAGGAGCCGTGCACGCGGTGAAACGCCGTGCCGTAGTTGAAGCCGCCCGTGAGCGAGGAGTCTGCGTCCGAGGGATGCTGGAACAGCAGCTTCAGCCGATCGCTGCTGCCGAACGCCATCAAGCGCAGCGTGTCGTGATCGCCCGGCCGGTAGCTCGCCATGGCCTGGTAGTCGTAATACACGGGCGCCGCGATCGTCGACACGTCGCTCGGCAGCACCGCTTGGAGCACGGGGCCGAGATGACTCTGGCGTGCGGCAACGGCGACCTCGGCATCCTTGCTGATGGGCGCTTGCACGAGCAGCGACTCGTCGATCAAGTTGAGATCGGCCACGCCGTGGATGCGGTCACGGGGCGTCTCCGCGACGTGAATCTCGAGCACGCCGCCGCGATGGCGGCCATAGCGCACGCCGAAATTGCCCGGAATGAAATCGAGGCTGTCGATCATGCGAGAATTGATGAAGCTCGTGAGGCCGCCGAAGTGGTAGACGAGCGGCACGGGCAGTCCTTCGAGCAGGTACTCGGTGTCCGCCGGGCCGCTGCCTCGTACGAGCAGCAGGCCGCTGCCGAGCGGCGGCCGGGCCACGCCGGGCATCAGCTCGACCGTGCGCAGCGCATCGCCACGCGTGCCGGGGATGCGCGTCAGCTCTTCTTTGGCGATCACGCGCCGCGTGACCTCGCGTGGCGGCGGCTGGACGCGCGCCACCGCGCCGAAGCTCTCCGCGTCCGGAGGAGCGAGCAAGCCGTAGGTGACGCTCGTGGCCTCGCCCGCGCGCAGCTCCTCGGGCTGTTCGCGCGACTGGAACTTCTTGGCGTCGATGCGCACGGTGTACGTGCCGGCTGCCAGGCCGTCGAACGCGAAGCGGCCCTCGGCGTCGGTCTTGCCCTGAGCCACGACCGCGCCGCCCTCGCCGGTCACGAGCACGTCCGCATCCACGACCGGCTGCTTGCCGTCGACCGCGACCACCTGGCCTTCGAGCCGCGCGGGTGGCGGCGGCGCTTCGGGCGGCGGCTCGGGCGGTGGAGCGACCTTGATCTCGAACACGAACGGGTAGCGGATGCGCGCCGCGATCGGCTGGCCGTCTTTCTTCGCCGGCTCGAACTCGAGCTGCCTGCCCGCCGCGAGCGCGGCCTCGTCGAAGCCATGACCGACGGGGCTCACGACCTTCGCGTCTTTGACCAGTCCATCGGGGCCGATCACCAGCTCGAGCTCGACCCGCGCGTTGAGGCCCTCCTGCACCGCTTGCTCGGGGTAGGCCGGCTCGACGAACTTCTTGAGCGCGGGCGGGCTCATTACCGGCTTGCCCGCGGGCTTGGCAGGCTCTTCGGACGGCGCTTTGACCCCGACCGGAATTTGGCCAGACTGCGCCTGCAGCGGACCCCCGCTCAGCCACACCACGGTACCCACTGCCGCCGCAACGGCCGCGCGGAAAGTTGCCGACATCGTGCGCGGCAGCAGCCTATACGGCCGGCGGCTCGGGCGGAAGGGCGCAAGCTTGCGCATGTCGCTGCGACCGTCGGTTGCTAAGCCGGAGGGGGCGCGCTAAGAGCCGGCCCCTGGAGCCTGCCGCGTGAGCCTCTCGGTCGGAATCGTCGGACTGCCCAACGTGGGCAAGTCCACGCTCTTCAACGCGCTGTCGAGCAAGCAGGCCGAGGCCGCGAACTACCCCTTCTGCACCATCGACCCGAACGTGGGCGTGGTGCCGGTGCCCGATCCGCGCTTCGATGCGATCGTGGGCGTGATCGATCCGGACAGCCGTGTGCCGGCCACGGTCGATTTCGTCGACATCGCGGGCTTGGTGCGGGGCGCGAGCCGCGGCGAAGGCAAGGGCAATGCGTTTCTGGCCCACATCCGCGACTGCAGCGCGATCGCCCACGTGGTGCGCTGCTTCGAAGACCCGAACATCGTGCATGTCGACGGCCGAGTGGACCCGATCGCGGACATCGACACCATCAACACGGAGCTGATCCTCAAGGACCTCGAGACCGTGCAGAAACGGCTCGAGCGCGCGCGGCGAGCGGCCAAGGGCGGCGACGCGATGGAGCGCGCAGCCGTGAGCGTGTGCGAGCGGCTCGAAGCGGGCCTGGACAAGGGCACGCGTGCGGCGCTGTTGCCGGTCGAGGACGAGCGCGAGAAGCAGGTGCTGCGCGACCTACAGCTCATCACCCAGAAGCCCATGTTCTACGTGGCCAACGTGCGCGAAGAACAGCTCACGGCGCTCGACCGCGATCCGCTGGTAGCCAAGGTCCGGGCGCGCGCCGAGGCCGAGCACACGGTGGCCGAGGTGGTTTGCGCGGCGATCGAAGCCGAGATCATGCAGCTCGCACCGGGCGAGCGCGCCGAGTTCCTGCAATCGGTCGGGCTGACCGAGCCCACGCTCAATCAAGTGATCCGCACCGGCTACCGCATGCTCGAGATGATCACGTTCTTCACCGCGGGCAAGAAAGAAGTCCGAGCGTGGACGATCCAGCGCGGTGACAAGGCGCCGCAGGCGGCGGGTAAGATCCACACCGACTTCGAGCGCGGCTTCATCAAAGCCGAGGTGATCTTCTGGGAAGACCTGATCGCGCTGCGGACCGAGGCTGCCTGCAAGTCCGCAGGCAAGATGAGCACCGAAGGCAAAGACTACGTGGTCCGCGACGGCGACGTGATGCACTTTAGGTTTAATGTTTGATTATCGGGGAGTCTCGCGCCTCCCCGCCCGCGGAGCAGAGCTCCGCGGGACCCACCCCACGCGGAGCGGGAGCTTCGCTCCCCTCTAACGGCGGAGCCGTTATTCACCCCTCAGGATCTCTGCTGCACGGTTCGCGCTTCGCCCCCCAGGCTCCATTCGGCCGGCATCGCCGGCTTGGGCCTGCGCTCGATCGGCAGTACGCTTGGCTCGATGTCGCGCGGGTGTCTGCTGGGGTTGGTCGCGTGCGTGCTCGCGCAGGGATGCGGGCAGACGTCGTCCCAGACGCAGAGCAGTAAGCACGTCTTTGCAGTGGGACCGAGCGGCGGCGCTGCGCCAGAGGCGGCCGGTTCGGGCGCAAGCAAGACGGACGCGGCCCCGAACGCGAGCCATGGAGGCGGGTCGAGCGCAGGTGGGGCTGGGATGTCGGGCAGCGCGCCGAGCGCTGCGTCGGGGGATGCGGGCGCGGGCGATGGGGGCTCGGCAAGTGCGTCGAGGGATGCGGGCATGCCGGGCGCGCCGGCCGTGCCGCCGGCGTTCGCGCACACGTTCGAGCCGATCACGGTGGCGGCTGGGCAGGAGATGTCGGGGGTGTGCCAGAGCTGGACCGTGGGCAACGCCGATTCCGTCTACGTCAACGAAGTCCTGTCGAGCAACGACGGCGCCTTCCACCACTCGAACTGGATCTGGGTGACGGACGATATGTTCACGGGCCCGGACGGCACGTGGACCTGCGCGGACCGCGGTTTCGATCAGATCCTCGCGGGCGCGACGGGCGGCGTGTTCTTCGCGCAGTCGACGCAAGCGCGCGCCGACACGCAAGCCTTCCCGCCCGGTGTCGCCTTCCAGATGCCGGCCCACGTGCGCATCATCGGCGACGTGCATCTGCTCAACGCGACGCAAGCCGACATACAGACGAGCTTGCGTTTCGAGGTCTACACGCTGCCCGCGAGCGAGGTGCGCGTGCCGTTGCAACCCATGGCCTTCACCAACACCGCGCTCGACATCGCAGCCTCGGGTGAGACCAAGGCGCGCATGCAGTGCGCGACGCCGCAGCCCGACTTCGACATCTATTACATCCTGCCTCACTTCCACGTGCTCGGGCAGAACATGGCGATCGACGTCGCCGGCGGCTCGCTGGACGGAAAGGTGATCTACCGCTCGTCAGGCAGCTTCGGCGAAGCGTGGGGACAGACCTTCGATCCGCCGATCGCGGTGACCGGCGCACTAGGTCTCGGCGTCACCTGCGATTACCAAAACCCGCGCTCGACGGCGGTTCACTATGGCGAAGGCGATCAGGAGATGTGCGTCACGCTGATCTACACCTCGGGCCAGAAAGCGGGCGGCATGGCGCTCACCAATCTGACCACGACGGATCAAGGCGGTGTTCACAGCACCGACTCGCTGTGCGTGTCGGTCGGCAGCCCTTGACGCATCAATCGATCGAGAACGGGTAGCGCACGGTGAAGGTCGGCTGGCGGAAACGCGGGAACTGCGCGTTGCGCAACACGCCTTCCATGCAGCGACCGCTCGCCGTGCCCGCGAACGGGGGGCCCGTGACCTGCACGGTGGACACGCGTCCGTCGTAGCGCACCAAGAGCGCCGCGGTCGCGACACCGGTCTGGCCCATGGCGCAGCCGCGAACCGCGAGCTGCAGCCCGCTCATCGTGTGCGCCACGTCGTCGCGCGACGGCGTGACCGGCACCGGCTGCGGCTTCGCGGCCTGGGCCGCTTCGTTGCGTGCTTGTTCTGCGCGCTTGGCCTCGGGCGACAGCGCATCGTCGAGCAACGCGTCGATGCCGCCGGCCGCACGCGGCTTGGCTGGGGCTTCAGCCAAAGGTGCATTTGCAGGTGGAGTCGCGGCGGCAGGCGGAGCGTCCTCGCCCGTGGGCCGCATCACGAGCACGGGCCCGGATGCTGGCGCGGCCTGCGCCACGGGCATGCTCGACGCGGGGCTGGGTGTCGGCGGTGGCGAGGGCGCGTCGTATGGCGTGCTGCCGAACGCGCTCGTGCTCGGTCGCATCGACGTGTGCATCGCCATCGCGGAGCTGGCCGGAGAGACCGCGACGTCCGGACCGCGCTTCGGCGCAGCGCCGGCTACGACCGGCGCAAGCGGCTTCTGCGCGACGACCGCACCAGCCGGCGTCGCACTTGGCACAGGCGGCGAAACGCTCGGAGCAGGCTGTGCTTGCACGGGTTGTGCTTGCGGTTGAACCGCAGGCGCAGGAGGAGGGGCCGCGGGCGGGGCTTCCGCCATGACGGGTGCGGGCGCCCCGGGCTCGGGCGACGGCGGCGCCGTCACGCGCGCTTCGACTACGGACGCGCGGTGCTCAGAGCTCGCGAACAGCACCGCGCTGAGCGCAGCGCCGGCACCGAGACCCACGAGCATGGGGATCAGCCACGCCGGTTGTCTACGCGGCAAGACCACGGGATCCGACTGCCATCGCTCTTCCGGCAGGCTCAGCCGCGGACCGAGCGAGACGCGGTGCTCCGACATGGGCGCGGCGCTCGGCGTGACGGGCCGCGCCGACGTGCGCGGCGGTGGCGGCGGTGCGTGCTGCACGGCGCTCGCGGGTCGGGCCGATGAGGCGCGCGACGGCGGTGGTGGCGGCACAGGCGGCGAGCTGGCACCGAGCTTCGCCAGCGCAGACAGATCGAGCACGTCGTCTTCGCCGCCACGAACCGTCGCGGCGAGTGGAGGCGGCGGTGCGGTGACGACGCGCTGAGGCGGCGCCGAGTCGATCGCTTCCTCGAGCGCACCGAGATCATCGACGTCGAGTCGCTCGCGCAGCGGCTCGTGCATTACAGGTGGCGGTGGCCGCCTCGTGTTCGCCAAGCGTGGTCTCCGATGCGCCGAGCCTCATGCACTCACGGCGCCGATCCACTTTAGCAGAGGTCTACTGGGTGATGTCACCGTTTGCGAGGTTCCTATGTCGCACACCTGTACCGCACGGCGCACAGCATCAAGCGTGCACTGCTCGACACAGAGCCCGTGCAAGTTTCAACGCAGTAACGTCGCGGTGGTGGTCGTAGGCGTGCGGTCGTCGCGCTCGGCGCGAACGGCCCCAGCGGCGCGGCAGGACGAACAGGGCCGTTGCCGAGCGAGCTCGGCTTGGAGTCGCGAACGTGCGAGCACCGAGCACGCGAACAACGTTGCGACGACGCACGCGGCCGAGATCAGTGCGGGCCGCGCGCTACCGCGATGCCGCCGTTGCAGCGCGAGCACGAGCAACCGTGTGCGTGTACCCGCGATGATGCAGCACGTAGCCGTTGTCCATGCTTTGCCGGAGCGCCAAGTCGGGCTAGAGTGGACGGGCGCGCGGCAGATGGGCAACCGCCCCGGATTGGTCCGAAGGCCGCGAGGCCTCGCGCCGCGCTGACACGAGGGAGCTCCGCTGGGGCTCCCCCACCTTGGAACGCCCTACGCGAATTCCAAAAGCATGGGCGCCGGCACCGGCCGGGGGAGGCAAGAGAAACATGCACAGTACCGACGGTCTCTTACAGGAGGGTCTGGTCAGCTAGCACTCTTTGCTCTGACCCTTGGCCCTCTCGAGTGAGAGGCCACCCAAAACGACGGCGGGCCGGCAACGGCCCGCTGTTTTATTTAAATACCGGGGAGGGCACGCGCCCTCCCCGCCCTGCCGGCAAAGCCGTCAGGGTCCCACCCCACCGCGAGGTTCGCTGCGCTCACGCGCGAGCCTGCTGCGCCTGGCGTCTGGTACGAGACTGCCCGACCCAAGCGGGGTTCGCTCCGCCCACGCGTTTGCTACAATGAAGGGTGACGGCTCAGCGCGATTTCGGGTGGGACTTGGCGGTGCTCATTTGCCACTTTTCGCCGACGAAGGCGCCGAATAGGGCGGTCATCACGCCCATCGCGGCGCACACGACGTAGGCGAGCAGTGTGGGCTCGAACGCGCCGGGCGGCGTGCGCAGCGAGACGATCGCGAGCGTAGGAATGGCGGCGATCATCGCGCCGGCGGCGGGCTCCACGAAGGTCTTGCCGGGCGAGAGGATCCCGAGCCCGATCCCGCCGGCGAAGAAGATCGGCACGCTCAGCATCAGCCCTGGGAGGCCCTGCGGGTCGAAAACGCTGATGATCTTGGGCAACACGCCGAGGATCAGGCCTTGCAGGCTGGTGAAGATGCCTGCCCCGAGCAACGCCCACTTCCACTCGAAGGTCTCTTGCTGGTAGCGGCGCGCGTGCTCTTCCTCGGCGGTGTAGGTCGCGGTCAGAATCTCGACCTTGGCGCCACACGAGCGACAGCGCTCCTGATCCGCGGGGTTCTTGAACCCGCACATCGGACAGGTGATCTCTTGTTGAGCAGCAGCAGCCATCGCCGACCCGTTGTACCACGGCCAGAGTGCCTAGCGCGGGGTTGCGCCGGTATTGTCGCCGCAGCGCAGAGTCGAGGTCAACCGGGTCGTGCTCCGGCCTGCACCCAGGCCCCCAGCGGACGAAGAGCTTTGACTTTGCCGGCCAGGGATCTATGAGGGGTGGCACGCGGGGCGTGGCCCCGAGCGCGGGAGACGGCACACGTGGCGCGATTCATCGACGACCTGAAACGAACGCATCGCTGCGGAGAGCTGCGCGAGGCCCACATCGGAAGCGAGGTGGTGCTGTTCGGTTGGGTCCAGAATCGCCGCGACCACGGCGGCTGCATCTTCCTCGACCTGCGCGACGTCGCCGGCCTGGTCCAAGTGATGTTCGACCCGTCCTCCGAGCCTGAGGCGTTTCGCCTCGCCGACGCGGCACGGCCGGAGTGGGTGCTCGGCGTGCGCGGCACGGTGCGCGACCGCGGCGCCATGCGCAACGCGCGCCTGCCGACCGGCGCGGTCGAGGTGGTGGCGCTGCAGGCGACGGTCTTCAACCAGGCCGAGACCCCGCCGTTCGAGATCGAGGAGAAGATCGACACCGGCGAAGACAAGCGCCTGCAATACCGCTACCTCGACTTGCGGCGGCCCGCGCTGCAACGCGCGATCGTGGCGCGCCACAAGCTCCTGACCGCCACGCGCGCGCACTTCGTGGGCGAGGGCTTCTTCGAGGTCGAGACGCCGTACCTGCTCAAGTACACGCCCGGCGGCGCACGCAATTTCCTCGTGCCCGCGCGGTTGTACCCGGGCAGCTTCTACGCGCTCGCGGAGAGCCCGCAGCTCTTCAAGCAGCTGCTGATGATCGGCGGCTACGACCGCTACTTCCAGATCGTGCGCTGCTTCCGCGACGAGGACCCGCGGCTCGATCGCCAACCGGAGTTCACGCAGATCGATGTGGAGATGAGCTTCGTCAACCAGGACGACATCTTCGCGGTGATCGAACGCTTGCTGGTCAAGCTGTTCCGCGAGGTTGCGGGCGTCGACCTCGAAGCGCGCTATGCGGGCGGCCGCCTGCCGCGCATGACCTTCGCCGAGTCGATGCGGCGGTTCGGCAACGACAAGCCAGACCTACGGTTCGGCCTCGAGCATGTGGACCTGACCGAGCTCGTGTGCGCGCACGACGGCGGCGGCATCCCGTTCTTCAAGGAGATCGCCGACAAGTTCGCCTCGGGGCAATACCGCAAGGACCTGCCCGAAGAGATCATCAAGGCGCTGGTCGTGCCCGCGAGCGCGAACCTGACTCGCGCCGACGGCGAAAAGCTCGAAGCCTACGTCAAGAGCATGGGCGGTAAGGGCCTGGCGCGCGCGCGCGTGGGTGAGAACGGCGAATGGACGCAGAGCCCGCTCACCAAGCTGGTGAACGATGAGCTGCGCGGCGCGATCAACCAGGCCTGCGGCGCGAAGCCCGGCGACGTGATCTGCTTCCAGCTCGGGCCGACCGAGCGCGTGCACACGCTGATGGCGAACCTGCGCGTGCACGTGGCCAAGAAGCTCGGGCTGATTCCCGAGCACGGCAGCGGCGGGCGCTTCGAGCTGTTGTGGATCATCGACCCGCCGCTCTTCGAGCGCAGCGAGGACGGCAAGCACTGGACCGCGGCGCATCACCCGTTCACCCGGCCGCACGATGCTTGCTTGCCGCTGCTCGAGAGCGACCCCGGCAACGTGCTCTGCTACCGCTACGACGCGGTGCTGAACGGCTTCGAGATCGGCGGTGGCTCGGTGCGGTTGCACGACCCCGAGGTCCAGCAACGCGTGTTCGAGGCGATCGGCATCGGCGAGCAAGAAGCGCGCGAGAAATTTGGTTTCTTGCTCGATGCGCTGCGTCACGGCGCGCCGCCCCACGGCGGGATCGCGATGGGCTTCGACCGCCTGGTGATGCTGCTCACCGAGTCTGAATCGATCCGCGACGTGATCGCATTTCCCAAGACACAACGCGGCAACGACCTGATGACCGGCGCGCCCGCCCCGGTCGGGCCCGAGCAGCTGCTCGAGCTGCACGTCTCCACGGTGAAGTGAGGGGTGAATCGTCGCTTCGCGACGAGAGGGGAGCGAAGCTAGAGCGAAGCGTGGGGAGGGGCCCCGCTGAATTCACTTCAGCGGGGAGGGGCGGCGCGTGCCGCCCCGGTCATTGGACGTCTTTGGGCTCATCCCAGTCGCGCAGCTCAGCGCGCTCGGCCGGGCTGAGCTCGAGCTCCTGCACCTCCACGCCGCGGAGAAAGGTCTGGAACGAGCGCACGCCAGCATCGATCGCGGGCAGCAGCAAGGGCAGCACGCGCGGCGAGTCGTAGCGCGCGAACAGCGGTTGCCACTTGCCTGTGACTGGATCCCGCGGTGCCAGCACGGCAGCGGTGCTCTGCGTGCACGCGAGGCGCGAGAGCAACGCGGCGCTCACGTAGGGTAGGTCGCAGGCGAGCGCGAGCGCGGAACATTGGCCGGCGTGCGTCAGCAACGCACACAGCCCGCCGATCGGTCCGATCCCTGTGGGTGAGTCTCGCACGAGCGGCACGCCCGGTATGCCTTCGCCACCGACCAGGACACAACCGAGCCCGACCTCACGCCCGAGGCGCAGCAGGCGCTCGACGAGCATCTCGTCGCCGCCCGGAGCGCGCAGCCGCGCCTTGTCGCGGCCGCCCATGCGTTTGCCCTGACCACCGGCCAGCACGCCGAGCAAAGGCGCCGCGTTTGGTCGCTGCATGCGCGAGGCGATAGCATCCCTTCAGTCTCGATGGAACCCGCGCGCATCGCACCCGGAATCGAGCTGCACTACGGCTGTGCGCTCGCGCAACTGCCAGCCGATCTCGCGGCGCGCTTCGTCGGGCTCGAGCACGACTCCGAGGCCCGAGCCTTCGTGTCGCGAGCGCTTTCTGCGCCTCACGGGCGGCTCCAAACGGCCGCATACCGGCTGCTGCGGCGCGCGCTCTCCGACTACGACGCGTACGGGCTGCTGCGCATGTATCCGATGCACCTGCTGAGCGCAGCGCAGCTCGCAACGCTGCTGGGAACGACGAGCTTGCCGCGGCCACGACGGCTGCTGGACGTGGGAGCCGGCAACGGCGACCTCACGGCCGCCGCGGCGCCGCTTTTCGACGAGGTGCTGGTGACCGAGGCATCGCGCGTCATGCGGCGACGGCTGCGCGCGCGAGGCTTGCGCGTGCTCATGCTCGACCTCGCTCGCGAGCCGCCGCCGAGCGAGCTGCGCGTGCAAGCGGCGCTCTGTCTCAACGTGCTCGACCGCTGTAGCCACCCGCGCTCGCTCTTGCGGCACTTGCGGATGACGCTCGCACCAAGCGGTCTGCTGCTCCTGTCCGTGCCGGTTCCGCTCAGCCCGCACGTGCAGCGCGGCGCGAGCACGGTCGCTCCGGAAGAGCCCTTGCCCGCGCCCGGGCCGAGCTTCGAGGCGAGCGTCACGAGCATCGCCGCCGAGCTGCTCGCCCCGGCCGGCCTGCGGGTACAGCGCCTGAGCCGGGTGCCGTACCTGTGCCATGGCGATGCGGACATGCCGATCTACGCGCTCGACGCCGCGATCTTCGTGTGTGTTGCCGAACCCTTGATCCCCTAGGCGTGGTGCTTAGGTTGCAGTGCGGAGGCTCGTTTTGCCATGAGACTGGACAGGCTCACCCACAAGACGCGCGAGGCCCTGCAGGCGGCTCAAAACGATGCCACCTCGCGGGGCAATCCCGAGCTGCTCCCAGAGCACCTTCTGCTCGCGTTGCTCGAGCAGGACGGGGGCGTCGCCAAGCCGATCTTCGAAAAGGCCGGCGCCGACGGCCGGGCGCTGGCGGGCGAAGTGCGCAAAAAGGTCGAAGGGTTGCCGCGCGTGCAGGGCGGCTCCGAGCCGGGACTGTCGAGGCGGTTGCGCGAAGTGCTCACGCGCGCGTGGAAGGAGACCGAGGATCTCAAGGACGAGTACTCCTCGGCCGAGCACGTGCTGCTCGCGCTGGTATCGGGCAAGGACGAGATCGGCAAGCTGCTCGAGCAACGCGGCGTCGACCGCAAGAAGCTGCTCGAAGCGCTGCAGCAAGTGCGTGGCGCGCAGCGCGTGACCGACCCCGAGCCCGAGGGCAAGTACGAGGCGCTGGCCAAGTACACGCGCGACATCACGGCGCTGGCGCGCAGCGGCAAGATCGATCCCGTGATCGGTCGCGACGAAGAGATCCGCCGCGTGATGCAGGTGCTCGCGCGCCGCACCAAGAACAATCCGGTGCTGATCGGCGAGCCCGGCGTCGGCAAGACGGCGATCGTCGAAGGCATCGGCCAACGGATCGCCCAAGGCGACGTGCCCGACAGCCTGCGCGACAAGCGCCTGCTCGCGCTCGACCTCGGCGCGTTGATCGCGGGCACCAAGTACCGCGGCGAGTTCGAAGACCGGCTCAAAGCCGTGCTCAAGGAGATCGAGGCCGCCCAGGGCCAGGTCATCCTGTTCATCGACGAGCTGCACACGATCATGGGCGCCGGCGGCGCCGAAGGCGCGATGGATGCGAGCAACATGTTGAAGCCCGCGCTCGCGCGCGGCGAGCTGCGCTGCATCGGTGCGACCACGCTGAACGAGTACAGAAAGCACATCGAGAAAGACGCGGCTTTCGCGCGGCGCTTCCAGCCGGTCTACACGGGCGAGCCTTCGGTCGAGGACTCGATCAACATCCTGCGCGGTCTGCGCGAGCGCTACGAGGTGCACCACGGCATCCGCATCCAGGATCCGGCGCTGGTCGCCGCAGCCGTGCTCTCGGATCGCTACATCAGCGATCGGTTCTTACCCGACAAGGCCATCGACCTGGTCGACGAGGCCGCCGCCGAGCTGAAGATGCAGATCGACTCCATGCCGCACGAGATCGAAGCGGTCGAACGGCGCGTGATGCAGCTCTCGATCGAGCAGCAAGCGCTCAAGAAGGAGAGCGACGCGGCGAGCAAGAAGCGGCTCGACGAGATCGGCCGTGAGCTGTCCGAGCTCAACGAGAAGAAGGGCGGTATGCGCGCCAAGTGGCTGCGCGAGAAAGAGCTGATCGGCCAGATCCGGGAAAAGAAAGAAGCGGTCGAGAAACTCCGCCTCGACCTCGAGCGCGCGCAGCGCGTGGCCAACCTCGATGACGCCGCGCGCCTGCGCTACGGCGAAATCCCCGCCGCCGAAAAAGCCGTGAAGGAGCAACAAGACAAGCTCGCGGCGGTGCAGAAGGACGGGAGCTTCCTGAAGGAAGAGGTCACCGAAGAAGACATCGCGCGCGTGGTCTCGCGCTGGACCGGAATCCCCGTGAGCAAGATGCTCGAGAGCGAGAAGAGCAAGCTGCTCGAAATGGAGAGCCGGCTGCGCACGCGCGTGGTCGGTCAACAAGAAGCGCTGGTCGCGGTCTCGAATGCGGTTCGACGCAGCCGCGCCGGACTGTCGGACAAGAATAAGCCGATGGGCTCGTTCCTGTTCCTCGGTCCGACCGGCGTCGGCAAGACCGAGCTCGCGCGCGCGCTCGCGGAGTTCTTGTTCGACGACGAGAGCGCGATGATCCGTATCGACATGAGCGAGTACATGGAGAAGCACTCGGTCGCGCGGTTGATCGGCGCGCCTCCTGGCTACATCGGCCACGACGAAGGCGGCCAGCTCACCGAGCCCGTGCGGCGCAGGCCCTACAGCATCATCTTGTTCGACGAGATCGAAAAGGCCCACCCCGACGTGTGGAACGTGCTGCTTCAAGTGCTCGATGACGGCCGCCTGACGGACTCGCAAGGTCGCACCGTGGACTTCACCAACACGGTCATCATCCTCACCAGCAACGTGGGCTCGCAGTTCATCAGCCGCGCCAAGAGTGACGAGGAGATCAAGAGCGCCGTGATGGAAGAGCTGCGCGCGCACTTCCGGCCGGAGTTCTTGAACCGCCTCGACGAGACGGTGGTGTTTCATCAGCTCGGTCGCGAGCAGCTCCGCGCGATCGTCGACATCCAGCTCGGTCGCTTTGCGAAACGCCTGCACGAGCGTGAGCTCGAGCTCAGCGTGAGCGACGAGGCCAAGGACCTGCTCGGCAACCTCGGCTACGACCCGACCTATGGCGCACGTCCGCTCAAGCGCGTACTGCAGAAGCTGCTCGAGAACCCGCTGGCCGAGGCGATCCTCGCCGGCCGCTTCCAGCCGGGGGACACCGTGATCGTCGAGCCCGGCGGCGAGGGCAGCGTGCGGATAGAGCGCAAGCCCGCACCGGCAGAGACCGGCGCACCAAGCCGCGCGGCAGCAGCACAGTGATGCGGCGCGCTGGTGCGCGCTCGTCGTGGCCTGTGGGTTAGCCTGCGCAGGCGATCCTGTCGCGTCTGTCTGCAGCGGCAAATTTGAGGGGTGCGGGTCACCAAGAAGCGCGGGCTTCGGTTATCCTCGACGAGGGGTCCGAAAGATCGTGCGCGTTGAGCAGAGCGTTTGGCGGCCGGGCTCGGGATGGGAGCATCGAGGCGACCAGGCGCTCGCAGAGCGCGCCCAGCTCGCGTTGGTGTTCGCTGCGCCGGAGCTCATGCGTCAGCCAGGCCTGCTGCAGCAGGTGAGCGCGCGTCTGCCGCGCGCGTGCATCGCCGCCTGCTCGACGGCCGGAGAGATCGCGGGCGATCAGGTGCTCGACGGTGCGATGGTCGTGAGCGCGATCGAATTCGCGCACACCCGCGTTCGCGGCGCGTGCGTGAGCTTGCGCGAATGCGGCAGCAGCCTCGAGGCGGGCGCGCGCCTCGCGCGCGCGTTGCGGGGCGAGGGCTTGCGTCACGTGCTCGTGCTCTCGGACGGCCTGGCGGTGAACGGCAGCGAGCTCGTCACGGGCCTCGCCAGCGAGCTCGAACCGGGCGTCGCGGTGACCGGCGGGCTCTCGGGCGACGGACAGCGCTTCGGCGAAACGCTGGTCGCGCTCGGCAGCGCGTCCGCGTCCGGCCAGATCGTCGCAGTCGGCCTTTACGGGGATCGCCTGGGCATCGGGTTCGGCTCGCTCGGCGGATGGGACCCTTTCGGCCCGGAGCGGCGCATCACGCGCTCCGCCGGCAACGTGCTCTACGAGCTCGACGGGCAGTCCGCGCTGGCGCTCTACAAGAAGTACCTGGGTGAGTACGCGGAGGGCTTGCCTGCCACGGGCCTGCTGTTCCCGCTCAGTCTGCGCGGAGAGCACGGGGGCAGTGGCGTCGTACGCACGATCCTCGGCGTGGACGAGCGCCAGCAGAGCATGACCTTCGCGGGCGACATGCCCGAGGGCGGCTTCGCACGCTTGATGAAGGCCAACTTCGATCGGCTGATCGACGGCGCGACCGGTGCGGCGCAGGCCAGCCAACAGGCGCTGCGCGAAGGCCCGGCCGACCTCGCGATCCTGATCAGCTGCGTGGGTCGCAAGCTCGTGCTGCAACAACGCGTCGAGGAAGAGGTCGACGGCGTGCGCCAGGTGCTCGGCCCGAAGCCGGTCTTCGCCGGGTTCTACTCGTATGGAGAGATCGCGCCGTTCGCGCCCGCGACGCGCTGCGAGCTGCACAACCAAACCATGACCGTCACCACCCTGAGCGAGCGCTGAGGTGCACAAGCTCCTGCGCAGACAGCTCGCGCGTTTTCTCTCGGAAGACGGCGGACCGCCGACGGACTGGGCGGGGTTCTCGAATGCGATCGACGAAGCCTACCGGCAGAGCGACCACGACCGGATGTTGCTCGAACGCTCGCTCGAGCTGACGTCGCAGGAGCTTCTGTTGCGCAACGAGGAGCTGCGCGACGAGCTGCGCCGGCGCGAGCGGATCGCCCAGCACGAGCTCGAGCGCCTGGCTCATGCCCTGCGCAGCATCAATGAGAGCGTATCGATCATCGACCTCGACGGCCGTCTGGTGTTCGTCAACGACGCCTTTTCGCGCACGTACGGGTACGAGGCAGCGGCGGTGCTCGGCCGAACGGCGGCGTTTCTGGAGTCATCCCGTAATCCGCCGGAGCTCGCGAGCTCGATCCGCAGCCTGGCCCTCAGCGGCGGCTTTCAGGGTGAGCTCTGGCAACGGCGCAGCGACGGGCGCGATTTCCAGGTCAGCCTGTCAGCGACGGCTTTGCGCGACGAGGACGGCCAGGCACTGGCCATCGTGTGCGTGACCTCGGACGTGTCGCAGCGCAGGGCGCTCGAGGAGCAACTGCGTCAATCGCAGAAGATGGAAGCCGTCGGCCTGCTCGCCGGCGGCGTCGCCCACGACTTCAACAACCTGCTCACGGTCGTGCTCGCGCACTGCGACGGCATCCTCGACGACACGGCGCACGGCGATCCGCGACGCGAGTCGCTCGAGGAGATTCGGCGCGCCGGAGAGCGCGCTGCGGACCTGACCCGACAGCTTCTCGCGTTCAGCCGGCGCCAGGTGCTGAGGCCACGGGTGCTGTCGCTCAACGCGGTGGTCGAGCAGCTCCAGGCCATGTTGCGGCGGCTGCTCGGCGAAGACGTCGAGCTCGAGACCGCGCTCGCTGCCGAGCTGCTGCCGGTGCGCGCGGACGCGGGTCAGCTCGAGCAGGTGCTGATGAATCTCAGCGTGAACGCCCGCGACGCCATGCCCCGCGGCGGGCGACTGCGGATCGAGACTCGCAACGCGACCCTCGACACCGAGCACGAGCCCGTGCATCCAACCGGAGCCAGCGGCCCGCACGTGGTGCTCGCAGTCCGCGACACGGGCTGTGGCATGGACGAAGAAACGTTGCAGCGGGCGTTCGAGCCGTTCTTCACGACCAAGGGGCCGGGCAAGGGCACCGGGCTCGGGCTTTCGACCGTGTACGGCATCGTCCAGCAAAGCGGCGGTTTCGTGCAGGTGCACAGCGCGCTGGACGAGGGCACGACCTTCGAGGTCTACCTGCCGGCGCTCGAGGTCGCGGTCCTGCACCCCGAACCGGTGCTCACGGCCCGCCGGGCCCTCTCGGGCACGGAGAGCGTGCTGCTCGTGGAGGATGAGCTCGCGCTGCGTGCGGTCGTGCGCGATGTCCTGCGCGCAGAGGGTTACCGCGTGCACGAGGCGGCGCACGGCAAGGCCGCGCTCGCGATCTTGGAGGACCCCGCCGTCTCCATCGACCTCTTGCTCACCGACATCGTGCTGCCGGGCCTGAGCGGCACGGCCGTGGCGCAGGCCGGTTCGAAGCTGCGGCCACAGCTGCGGGTGCTTTACATGTCTGGCTATACCGAGGACGCGATCCTCCGCCACGGCGAGCTGCCAGCGGGGCTGCTGTTCCTCGAAAAACCCTTTTCTTCCCGCACCATGCTGATGCGCGTTCGCGACGCGCTCGAGCGCGCACCTGGGGCGGTCGGCGTGGCCGTGGCCCACGAGTAGCCGGAAATCCACCCCTTCTTGCACGCTCGAACAACTGGTGTAGTCTACGCAGCCCCGTCCGAGAGCCGGCCTTAGACCGAGGAATTGAATGCAATCGCCCGTCGCCGAAGCCGTTCAATGCAAGCCCGTCGAAGTGGTGGTCGGAGACCGCGGCCTCGACCGCGCGATCAAGCACCTCAAGCGCAAGATGGCCAACGAGGGCATCCTGCGCGAGCTCAAGCGGCGCCGTCACTACATGAAGCCCTCGGTCAAGCGCCGCAAGAAGGAAGCCGAAGCCGCCCGCCGGCGCCGCAAGCGCGCCCGCCAAATGAGCGGCTTTGAATAGGCTCTCGGCTACTGACAGGTCCGCGGGAGGCAGTACTTCACGTTGTGGCCGGTTTGGGCGTCGGGGGTTAGTAGGAGCAGCTCCAGCCTCTGGGCCGGAGTGCTGCTGTCGTCGGCCTTGACGCTGTATCTGTACGGATACGCGCGCGCGCAGGTGCGGGTCTTGCCGTCCGCGGGATACTGAAACCTGAGCGAGAAGGCGAGCCGCGCGCGCCCGAGCACGGACTCGAAGTGAGCGGACGTCGTGTCGATTGTCCGTACCCCCCCGGCCGGATCGGCCGAGACCGCCTGGGCGCCCACGAAGTAGTCCGCCGCGGAGCCACCATCGGCGTAGATGGAGCTGATCGACTCGAACACACCGCTCAGACCCTGCCCGTCGCCTGTCACGGTCAAGCGCACGGGGAAATCGAGCACCGCATCTGGCTGCGCTTGCAGGTAACCGAGCTGGTCCGGCGCCGGCGAAGAGGGATCCGTCGGGTCGAAGGCATTGCCGACTTCGATCAAGTCCGGCAAGCCGTCGCCGTCGGTGTCCGCCGCGTGCGGGTCGGTGCCGAGATCCTCCTCGGTCGAGTCACACAGCCCGTCCATGTCGCTGTCGAGCGCACCGGCGTCCGGGGCGCCACGCGCGCCGCGCTGCGCGGAGCTCGCTGCGCTCGGCGTCCCACTGCAGGCGCAGAGCACGCACGTTGCGAGCCAGACCACGCCGCCGCGGACCGCTTGTTTCCGCACCTCCATAGCTTGGATGGCCCCCCCGCGGAGTCAAGCACGGACCGCGCTCAGCGCGCGATCGTCGCGTGCTCGATCAGGCTCAAACCGAGCCACGCGAGCGCGAGCAAGCCCAGCATGACCACGCCCAACAGCAGCGGCAGCGCGAGCCCTCGCCCGCGGCGCTGCGCAAAGCGGTCGTTGTAGAAGCGGCCGCGGCTGCGGTTTCGCAGCCGCTCTTGCACACCGGCCAAGAGGTCGGGCGCGGGCGCCTGCTTTCCGGCAGGCTTGCGCACCAGCGCGAGGGTCGCCTCGAACGCCGCGTACTCACGCTGCAGCTCCGGATCTGCGGCGAGGCAGGCGCGCAGCTCTCGCGCGCGCGCGTCGTCGAGCTCACCGTCGAGCGCGGCGCTGAAGAGCTCGCGCGCTTCTGTCGGGGTCATGGCGTGCCTTTCTGCAGCGCGGCGAAGCGCAGGTGCAGCGCCATGCGCGCCCGGTGCAGCTTGCTCTTCACGGTGCCGATCGGCAAACCCGTGACTTGCCTGATGTCCTCGTAGCTCATGTCCTCGAGATCGCGCAGCGTGATCAACAGCCGCTGCTCGTCGTCGAGCTCGGACAGCGCCTGCTGAACGTGGTGCTCGGCTTGCAAGCTCTCGACGATCTGGTGAGGTGTGTGCGGTCGGGGGCCCAGCGTGCCGGAGTCGATCGGCGTCGCGAGCTCCTCGAACGGGCGTTGTGCGTCGCGACCGCGGCGCGCCAGGTATTTGCGGCGGTTGTGCGCGTGATTCGCCGCGATGCGGTGCAGCCAGGTGGAGAGCGCGGCATCGCCGCGAAACGACTCGATGGCCTTGAAGACGCTGATGAACACCTCCTGCGCCACGTCTTCGGCCTCGGCCGCATCGCCGAGCAGACGCACGAGCATGCGGTACAGCGGTCCCTGATTTTGCCGGACCAGCTCGTTGAATGCCGCTTCGTCTCGGCGTTTCAGCCGTTCGACCAGGCGACGTTCGTCCGCAGGCATGAAAGTGTTATGGGGATTCGACACCGCACACGCCGCCCCGGTTCCCCCGAGCGCCGCTCTGCCACCCTCTACGCGCGCGAAGAGTCCTACAAGGTGCGCGGGCTCAGTTTACGTAATAGCGGACCGCGCCCATGATGCGCGTGTCGTGGCCACCGACGATTTGCTGGCGAACGCTCAGGTCGAGGCCGATGCGCTGATCGGTGTAACCGACGCCGGCGCCGATCAAGTGGATGCCACGTGCGGCATCGACACTGTATCCCACGCGAAGCGGGATCGACTCGCCCGCGAGGAATTCCGCGCCTCCGCCGGCCGTAAACGTCGGGCTTCCAAAGGTCGACATGTCGGCGAGCACGTCCGCGCCCACACTCAGCGAGGGCATGATTGCCACTGCGACGCTCGTCGTCAGCGTGACGGGCACGTAAGGCGAGCTCATGTCGATGAAGTTCAGCGCGCCGATGTCGATCTGCAACGGCCCGATCGGCGTGAGCCGCAACGACGCATCCATGGTGAAACCACGCGCCGCTTTGGCGCCGGCTTGCGAGAGCGAGATGTATCGCGCGCCGACGCCGATCGCGAAGGCCTCGGAGAGCGGGAACGCGAGACCGAGTCGGCCGTCCATCCCACCGTAGCCATCCTTGCCGGAGAGAAAGCCGCGCAGCCCGATGCCGGCGCCGAGCTTGGTGGTCGAAGAATCGACGACCGCCGCACCGAGCGCCGCGGTCTTGAGCTGCGTCAGATAATCGACGTTGCCCTCGATGTGGTAGAGGTTGCCGAGCGCGAGGGCCGCCGGGCTGTACGCCAGCGCCGAGGTCGACAGCGCGCTCGCTCGCATGCCGGTGCCGAGCGCGAGACCGCGCGCGCTCTCGGCCGCGACCGGCTGCGGGCAGAGATGCTTGCTCACGCCCTTGCAATCTTCCGCGCTTGCGGGCGCGGTCGTCAGCCAGGCGACCGACAATAGCAAACCGCACGCCAACCGCCACACGCTGCGCTGACGCGACGTTGCGCCGCGGAATCGCACGGAGATCGGTCGCGATGCGACGAGGCTGCCCATTCCAACCTGCTCGCAAGCTAGCAGCGAGGCGCGACTCACACCAAATTGTTGACCGGTCCGTGCACAACGCGTGCAGCGCGTGTGCGTGGGTGGTCCCGCGTGCGCGGACGCGCGCAACCGCGACCGCAATGATCGCGTCGTGTGAAAAAGATCTCGTTCGATCGATTTTTTTTGAGTCGCACGCATCGGATCTCCGTAGACGACTCCGATCCGGTTTGCTAGCTTCACTCCTCCATCCGCGCGCCAGAGGATGAGACGGACAGCACGTCGATCGGCAGCAGGGGAACACGCTGACGGACGACAGTGGTGGCCGAGCTGTCGGAACGCGGAAAGTTGGAAGGCTGTGGGTAGAGGGTTGGCTCATGGCTGAAGAGCAGGGACTCCTGTCGATGAACGAGCACTGGGAATCCGCCCTCGCCGATCTTCGCGAACGCCTCTCCGAAGAGAACTTCGACACCTGGCTCGGAGCGATCCGCTTCGACGGGTTCGATGGCAAGCGCCTGCGCATCCGGATCCCGAACCGTTTCTACGCAGACTGGATCCGGACGCATTATCTGGATCTGCTGCTCGAATCGCTGCGCGCTCGGTCCTCGGTGCAGGAGCTCGATGTCGAGTGGAAAGTCGACGAGACGCTGACCGAGCCGGACCGGCGTCCGGACAAGCGCCTGGAGTCGGTGCCGCCGGTCCGCGTGTCCGAGCCGCCACGGCTGCCGACCAACCTCAATCCACGCTACCGCTTCGAGACCTTCGTGGTCGGGCCATCGAACCAGCTCGCACAAGCGGCGGCCATCGCAGCCGCGTCGAGCCCGGGCAGGCGCTACAACCCGCTGTTCATCTACGGCGGGGTCGGGCTCGGCAAGACGCATCTCGTCAACGCGGTCGGCCATCGCGTGCTGCGTGACCGTCCGGATGCGCGCATCTTGTACGTGTCGGCTGAGCGCTTCACCAACGAGTTCATCTGGGCGCTCCAGAACCACCGGATCAACGAGTTCCGCGGCCGCTACCGCAATCAGTGCGACGTGCTGCTGATGGACGACATCCAGTTCCTGGCCACGCGCGAGCAGACGCAGGAAGAATTCTTCCACACTTTCAACGCGCTCTATCACTCCGACAAGCAGATCGTGGTTTCGAGCGACGTCTTTCCGCAGCAGATCGGCAAGATGGAGGAACGGCTGATCAGCCGGTTCCAATGGGGGATGGTCGCAGACATCCAGGCGCCGGAGCTCGACACCCGCATCGCGATCGTGAAGAAGAAGGCTGAGCAAGAAGGCATCGAGCTGCCGCACGATGTGGCGAGCTTCCTGGCGCTCACGGTCAAGAGCAACGTGCGCGAGCTCGAGGGCACGTTGTTGCGCTTGGCGGTCAAAGCAGAGCTGCTCAAGCGCCCGATCGAGCTCGACTTCGCCAAGGAGACGCTGCGCGCGCAGATGCCCCGCGTCGACCACACGGCGAGCGTCGAGGACATCCAGCGCGCCGTCTGCGAGTACTTCAACATCCGCATGTCCGACCTGCGCTCGCACCGGCGCCACCGTTCGGTCGCTCAGCCGCGGATGATCGCGATGTACCTTTGCCGACAGCGTCTGAAGACGAGCTACACCGAGCTCGGCGAGCGCTTCGGCGGCAAGGACCACACCACGGTCATGAGCGCGGTGCGCAAGATCGAAAGCCGGATCGAGAGCGAGGATCGAGAGGTCCTCGATTGTGTGGAAGCCGTCGCGCAGAAATTGGCGACTCGCTAGCCATCCCCACCGCGTGCCGATCGCCGCGGCGTCCGCGGATGGACGCTTGTGTCGTCCCGCTCGCTCGCATCGTCGCGGGTGGCTTCCGCCTGTGATCAGGATCGGGACAAGGTCGCTCGATCTGCGTGTGGACGGACTGTGGATGGCGGGCACCGCCCTCTATCCACTTTTGCGTCCACGCTCGCGCGCATCGCAATTCCTTTGATTGTCGCCACGTTAGAAGTTTGCCCCCACAATCCACCGCACTGACGACGACGACGATCTTAAAATTCTATCTAGTTCAGGAGATCCGTACCCACGTGCACAAGTCCTCGTAGCGCGCTCGCGTGCTCGACCCCAGCTCGGCCCGACGCTCCAAAGGCACGCGCCGTGCTCCTTTACTCGGAACGCCGGGCGTGGGAAACATCGCCCCAGACCGAGGAACCCACCGCATGGAACTGACCATCAGCAAGAAGGAATTCCTGCGCAGCTTGAGCCGCACCCATTCGGTGGCGGATCGCAAGAGCTCGATGCCGATCCTGTCGAACATCCTGCTCACGGCCGAAGACCGCAAGACCCTGCGTTTTGCGGCAACCGATTTGTACCTGTCGGTGACCTCGAGCACGGCCGCGCGCATCGAGAGCGGCGGCACGATCGCCGTGTCGGCGCGCACGGTGTTCGACATCGTGAAGAGCTTGCCCGAAGGCGACGTGAGCTTGAAGGTGCTCGACAATCACGCAGCCGAGATCCGCGCCGGCCGCGCGCGCTTCAAGATTCCGGGCATGCCCGGCAAGGATTTTCCTGCGCTGCCGAGCCCAGGCAACACGGAGCTCTCCGCGCTCGTGGCCGATGAGCTTGGACGGCTGATCGCGCTCACGCACTATTCGATGTCGTCGGACGAGACGCGGCCACATCTCTCGGGCGCCTTGCTCGAAGGCGACGGCAAGACCGTGCGCATGGTGACGACCGACGGCCACCGGCTGTCCAAGGCGGAGTACAAGCAGCGCGAAGGCGGAAAGCTGTTGAACTTCCAGATGCTGCTGCCGAGCAAGGGCGTGGCCGAGCTGCGGCGCTTGATCGATGAAGCACGCGCGGGCGCGCCGAAGGGTGAGGAGGCCGCCGTGACGCTGAGCGTGGCGACGAGCGGCGGTAACGCGTTCTTCCGCTACGAGGACGTGCTGCTCAGCGTGAAGCTCGCCGACGAGCAGTTCCCGCCGTACTCCAAGGTCATTCCCAAGCAGCAGCAGCGCCGTGTCGAGGTGGGACGCTTGCGGCTGATCGACGCGCTCAAGCGCTTGAGCCTCGTCGCGAACGACAAGAGCGGAGCCGTGCGCTTCAATCTGGAGCCCGGAACGCTGCGCATCACCAGCGAGAACCCCGAGGTCGGCGAGGGCAGCGAAGAGCTCGACGTGGACTACGCCGGAGATGCGCTCGAGATCGGCTTCAACGTGCGTTATCTACTCGACGCGCTCTCCGCGCTGACCGAGGACGATGTCGCGCTCGAGCTCGGCGGCCAGCTCGATCCCGGCGTGATCAAGCCAGTCGGCCCGACCGACTTCATCGGCGTGATCATGCCGATGCGAATATAGAAAGCGTGGCCGAAGCGCTTCGGGTCACCACGCTGCGCACCCAGGGGTTTCGGAACCTCGCGGAGCTGGAGCTGCAACCGGGGCCGCGCTTCAACGTGCTGCACGGCGACAACGGTCAGGGGAAGTCGAACGTGCTCGAGGCGCTCGACTATCTGGCGGTCTTGCGCAGTTTCCGCGGCGCGCTGCCAGCGGACATGATCGCTCGCCACGCCGAGCACGCGGAGCTCGCAGCCGTCGTGCAGGTCGAGCCGATCGCGCATCGTTGCAAGGTTCGGCTGCACCGTCGCGAGGCACGCGAGGTCACGCTCGACGGCAAGCGCCCGCGCAGCCGCACCGGCTATCTCGGCGCGCTGCAGAGCGTTCTGTTTCACCCTGGCGATCTGCAGCTCGTCGCCGGATCGCCCGAGCTTCGGCGCGCGTGGCTCGATCGCATCCTCGAACGCTTCGATGCGACCTACGCATCGAGCCTTCTCGCCTACGAGCGCGCGCTGCGCAGCCGCAACCGCCTGCTGCGTGCCGATAGGCCGGATCGCCGCGCGATCAAAGCCTACGACGAGGTGCTCTCGGCTGCCGGCGCGGTGGTCGGCAAGGCGCGTGAGCGGTTGTGCGACGAGCTCGGCCCGCTCGTGATCGAGGCGTTCGCGACCATCAGCGGTGAGCAGCACGAGCTCGGGATTCGCTTCCAGCCGCGGGTTGCGCCAGAGCTGACCGCATTGCGCGCGGCGCTCGAGAACAGCCTCGACAAGGATCTCGCGCGCGGTTTCACCGCCGAGGGGCCGCACGCGGACGACTTGGCGTTCAGCTTCGATGGCGTGCTCGTCAAGCGCTTTGGCTCGCAGGGGCAACACCGGGCGGTGGTGCTCGCGCTCAAGGTGGCCGAGCTCGAGGAGCTGACGCGGCGCGTGGGCCGCGTGCCGATCCTGCTGCTCGACGACGTGTCGAGCGAGCTCGACAAGGACCGCAGCCGCCGGCTGTTCGCGTTGCTGGCCGCGCTCGGCGGCCAGGTGTTCCTGACCACGACCGCCCCCGAGCTGATCCTGCTCGACCGCGAGCGCAAGGACTTCCGTGTGCGCTCCGGGGTCGTGGCCGAGGACTGAATCGAAGGCCGGGTCAGACGAGCTGCGCGAGGGCTGCGAGCGTCTGCGGCAGCGGACAAAGCTCGCGCGCATCCTGACGCAGGAAAGCTTCGATACGCTCCATCCGCTCGACGGCAGAGTCGAGCTTGCGGTCACTGCCCGGCGAGTACGCGCCGAGCGCGATCAAATCGCGTTTCTGCTCGTACACCGCCAGATGCGCGCGCACGGCGGAGGCTGCGGCGCGCACTGCTGGGTCTGTCACGCGCTCCATCAAGCGCGACAGGCTCTTCGTCACGTCGACGGCCGGGTAGTGGCCCCGGCTGGCCAGCTCGCGGCTCAGCACGATGTGCCCGTCGAGCACGCCGCGCAGCTCATCGGCGATCGGCTCGTCGAGGTCGTCGCCTTCCACGAGCACGGTGTAGACCGCGGTGATCGAGCCCGTGGGGGCCGTCCCGGCGCGCTCGACCAGCGCGGGCAGCGCGGCGAACACGCTCGGTGGGAAGCCGCGTCGTGCCGGCGCCTCGCCGGCTGCGAGGCCCACGTCGCGCGCCGCGCGGGCGAACCGCGTCACGCTGTCCATCAGCAGCAAGACGCGTTTGCCCTGGTCGCGAAAGCCCTCGGCAATGGCCGTGGCCACGTAAGGCGATTTCATGCGCACGAGCGCCGGGCTGTCACTGCTCGCGCACACCACCACGCCGCGCTGCCGGCCGCGCTCGCCGAGCGCGTCCTCGAGAAACTCGTTGAGCTCGCGGCCGCGCTCCCCGACGAGGCACGCCACGAACACGTCCGCGTCGGCTTGGCGGGCGATCTGACCGAGCAGGCTGCTCTTGCCCACGCCGCTGCCCGCGAACAGGCCGATGCGCTGGCCCTCTGCCAGCGCCACGAAGGCGTCGAGCACGCGCACGCCGGTCGTGAGCCGCTGCTGCACGCGCGGGCGGCTGAGCGCGTTCGGAGCGGACGCCATGACCTCGCGGCGCTCGCCCTCGAGCTTGGGACCTCCGTCGAGAGGCTGCCCCAAGCCGTCGAGCACGCGGCCGAGCAGACCCGGGCCGAAGGTCACCGCGAGCCGCTCCTCGGCCGAGCGCACGAGGTCGTCGGGCCCGAGGCCGTCGGCGCGGCCGAGCGGCAGCAAGGTCGCGGCTTGATCGCGAAAGCCCACCACCTCCGCGAGCAGCGGGGGCGCGTTGCGCCGCTCGATCTCACACAGCTCACCGAGCCGAATTCCCGGCAGGTCGGCCTCGATCGCCAGGCCCACGACCGAGCGTATCCGGCCCACGCCCGGCACCGTGTCGATGCCTGCCAGGGTGTCGGTGAGCTTGGCCAGATCGAGCGTCACATCGCCTCAGTCGAACAGATGCTTGAGCTTGTCGAGGAAGCCTTGCCGCTGCGGCAGGTGCTTCTCGTCGTCCATGGCCTCGGCGAGCTGCGTGAGCAGCGCCCGTTGTCGCTCGCTCAGCTGCTGCGGCACCTCGACCGTCACCGACACCAGCAGGTCGCCCTTGCCATAGCCGCCAAACACCGGCAGCCCCCGGCCACGCAGCCTGAACTGCTTGCCCGATTGGGTGCCGGGCGGAAGCTTCATCGTCACCTTGCCTTCGAGCGTCGGCACTTCGATCTGTGCGCCGAGCGCAGCCTGGGGAAAGCTCACCGGGACCTCGCAGCGGATGTCCGCGCCGTCCCGCGTGAACAGCGGATGCGCGTGCACCTTGATGTGCACGTGCAGGTCGCCGCTGCCGTTCGGGGTCTGCTCACCCGCGCCGCGCACCGTGCGCACCGCGCCGTCCTCGACGCCCGCGGGCAGCCTCACCTCGAGCCGCTGATGTTGGCTGAGGGTGCCGCCGCCCTTGCACAGGCTGCAGCGCGCCTCGGCTCGCACGCCGGTGCCCTCGCACGAGCTGCACGGCCGCGACGCGGTGAAGAACCCCCGCTGATAGCGCACCTGCGCGCGGCCGCGGCAGGCGGCGCACTCGGGCGAGGTGACGGCCGGGTCGGAGCGGCGCCCCTCGCAGCGCGAGCAAAGCTCCTGGCGGTCGTACTCGATCGTCTTGTCG
>JBIOJD010000004.1:0-27931 GCA_044450485.1 Polyangiales bacterium
ACGAAAAGCCGTGACGCGCTCGATGCCGAGGTCCCACTGTGCTGCCGATCGAGCAAGGGCGTCTCGCGCGCCGCGCTAGGGGCTTGACGCGCGCGCGCTTCTCGGCTTTGAGGGGCCTATGCATGCCCCAGCCACCGCCGTGAACGCCGAGGTCTCGCGAACCGACGGGGCCGCACGCGGAGTCATCTTCGCTTCGTCGCTCGGAACCGTCTTCGAGTGGTACGATTTCTACATCTACGCGACGCTCGCGCCGTTCTTCGCTGCGTTGTTCTTTCCGCCTGGTAACGAGACTGCCGCGCTGATGGCGAGCTTCGCGACGTATGCAGCGGGCTTTCTCGTGCGTCCGTTCGGTGCCCTCGTGTTCGGGCGCGTCGGCGATCTGGTGGGACGCAAGTACACGTTCTTGGTCACCATTCTCGTGATGGGCTTGTCCACCGCTGCGGTCGGGCTTTTGCCGACCTATGCGTCGATCGGCATGCTCTCGCCAGGGGTGCTCGTGCTCCTGCGCTTGGTGCAAGGCCTGGCGCTCGGCGGCGAGTATGGGGGCGCCGCCACGTACGTGGCGGAGCATGCACCGCACGGCAAACGCGGGCTGCATACCAGCTGGATCCAAACGACCGCCACGCTCGGCTTCTTTCTCTCGCTCGTGATCATCGGCGGCTGCCGCGTGGGTATGGAAGAGGCGACGTTCAAGACTTGGGGCTGGCGCGTTCCGTTTCTGGTGTCGCTCATCCTGCTCGTGATCTCGGTGTACATCCGGCTCAAGCTCGACGAGTCCCCGCTGTTCTTGCGCATGAAGGCCGAAGGCAAAGCCTCGAAGGCGCCTTTGCGCGACAGCTTCGCCCGCTGGCAGAACCTCAAGATCGTGCTGCTCGCGCTGTTTGGTGCGGCGATGGGTCAGGGCGTGGTCTGGTACACGGGCCAGTTCTACGCACTGTTCTTCCTGACCACGACCTTGAAGCTCGAATGGAAGACGGCCTACCTGATCTTGGCCGTCGCGTTGATGCTCGGTACGCCGCTGTTTCTGCTATTCGGCTGGCTCTCGGACAAGATCGGGCGCAAACGCATCATGGTCGTCGGCATGGCGCTGGGCGCGCTCACCTACTTTCCGATCTACCGTGCGATGACGCACTTCGGCAATCCCGCGCTCGAAGCGTTCGCGGCCCGCACGACGATCGAGCTGACGGCGAGCAATTGCCGGATGCACCTGTTCCCCAATCCGAAGACGCAGTACAGCCCGTGCGACCGCGTTCAGGATTTTCTCTCCAAGCGCAGCCTCTCCTACCGCACATTGCCAGGTGAAGCGGGCGCAGCGCCGATCACCACTCTGAACGAGCAAGTGATCCGTGGCTGGGACGAGGCAAAGCTCTCAGCCGCATTGAAGGCGCTCGACTATCCCGCGAAGGCCAAGCCGGAGCAGGTCGACGTTCCAATGCTGATCCTGCTGGTGTGGATCCAGCTCATCTACGTCACGATGGTGTACGGCCCGATCGCAGCGTTTCTCGTCGAGCTGTTCCCGACCCGGATCCGCTACACCTCGATGTCGCTGCCCTATCACATCGGCAATGGTTGGTTCGGCGGGATGCTGCCTCTGACCGCGACCGCGATGGTGGCAGCGAACGGCAACATCTACGCCGGCCTCTGGTACCCGGTGATCGTGGCTGCGATTTGCCTAGCACTATGCACGCTGTTCATTCGGGAGACCAAAGACCACGAGATCCACACGCTCTAGAAATAAGCGGCGTTTTTGCGTATACCGGGCGGGCCGCATATCGCACTTGGAGCCCGTACGCATGATCACCGTCTTGGACATCCCCCTCTCGCCCTATGCGCAAAAGGTGAAGCTCTCGCTGCTCGAGAAGGGCATCGCGTTCGAGACGCGCGTACCGAACGTGCTCGAGCCGGATGCCGAGTTCCGCGCGCAAAGCCCACGGCTCGAGGTGCCGGCGCTGATCGACGGCGACTTTGCGATCTTCGATTCGTCCGTGATCGTCGAGTACGTCGAGGAGCGGTGGCCGGAGCCGGCGTTGTTGCCAGCGACACCACGCGAGCGCGCACGCGTGCGGATGCTCGAGGAGGTGTGCGATACGGCTTATGACGCGGTGAACTGGGGCATGGCCGAGATCAGCGTGTTTCGCCGCGCGGAGGGTGCCACGGCGGAGCGCATCTTGCAGAAGGCGCGTGAGCAGGTTGCACGACTCAACGCGCGAATCGAGCGCGACTTCGAAGGCCGGCCATGGCTGAACGGCGAACGCTTCGGCTTCGGCGACATTGCGGCCTACCCGTTCGTCAACGGTGCTGCTTCGATGGGCTGCAAACCGGCGCCCGGCTCTCGTCTCGAGGCGTGGCTCAAGGCGATGCGCGGGCGGCCGAGCGCCGAACGCGTCAAGCAAGACATCGTCGCGACGCTCGCCGACTTCATGCAGCGCCCAGCGCAGATCGCTGCCGGGCAACATCGCCGCGAGTATCGCGATCATCGGCTCGACTGGATGCTGCGCAGCGGCGGTCTCGAGATCGTGCTCGACGGCATCGCCAAGAAGAACATCCGCTTCTCTGAAGAGCTCTAGTCCGTTGGAGCGGCCCAATCGATGAGCGCCGAACATCCACTGGTTCAGCAAGCGAGGTCTCTAGGCGCGGCGTTCGCCCTTCGTAGCGGCGAAATCGAGGTGGCCCGCCGGCTTCCGGCGGACATCGCAAAGCAGATGGGCGCGGCCGGCTTCTACCGCCTGTTCGTCGCTGAGCACTTGGGCGGCCTGGAAGTAGCGCCAGCGCTCGCGGCGCGGATATACGAAGCGCTCGCCGAAGGCGATGCGGCCTGCGGTTGGATTGCGTTCATCGGCGCAACGACCTGTTTGGCGTTCGCGCGCATGACGGATGCTGCAGTGCGCGAGATATTCGACGCCAAGGAGAGCTTGATCGTCGGCGTGTTCGCGGCGTCCGGCGTCGCGACCAAGGTCGACGGCGGCTTCCGAGTCAGCGGCCGGTGGCAGTTTGGCTCGGGATCGCAGAACGCCGATTGGATTGGCGGCGGCTGCACGCTCGTCGAAAACGGCAAAGTCTTGACCAACTCCGCGGGCGTGCCGCGCAATCACATGTTGTTCTTCCGAGCCAGCGACGTTCGCTCGCTCGACACCTGGCACACCTCCGGGCTGCGCGGCACCGGTAGCACCGACTTCGAGGTGCACGACCTGTTCGTGCCGGATGCGCACGCCTCGGGCTATCTGGTCAAGGGCCTGCCCGATCGCCCGCTGTTCCGCTTTCCGCAGTTCGCACCGCTCGCGCACGGCGTGGCCGCGGTCGCCATGGGAATTGCGCGCGCCAGCATCACCGAGCTGACGCGAATCGCGGGCGAGAAGAAGCGCTACGGGACGAGCGTGACCCTGGCCAATCGCCCGCACTGCCAGATCGAAGTGGCACGTGCCGAAGCGCGGCTGCGCTCGGCGCGCGCCTTCTTCTACGAGACGATCGAAGCCGCTTGGTCGCTGGCGTGTGCCGGCGCACCGATGCCGATCGAGGTTCGGCGCGACATGCGCCTGGCGACGACGCACGCGCTGCAGGCGTCGTGCGAGGCAGTGGACGCGATGTACACGCTCGCGGGCGGCGGCGCCGTCTACGACAGCTCGCCTCTGCAGCGCCATTTACGGGACGTGCACGTGGCCTCGCAGCACATCATGGTCTCGACCAACACGCTCGAGACCATCGGCCAGTTGCTGCTGGGAATCGAAGCCAACACGGCGACACTTTAGGTTTCGCCGAGGGAAGGTTTCGAAGATGAGCGATCAGACCCCGGCGTTGGCAGGTGTCACGGTGCTCGATCTGGGCCAATACTATCAGGCCCCGTACGCGGGGCTGCTGCTCGCGCTCGCGGGCGCGGACGTGGTGAAGGTCGAGGCGGTTCGTGGCGAGCCGATGCGTCGGCCGGACGGCAGGGCGTCGTTCGCCCAGGCGATGCTCGGCTCGAACAAGCGTGGCATCACGCTGAACCTCAAGGACCCGCGCGGGGTCGAGTTGTTCTTGCGTCTGGCAGAGCGTGCCGACGTCGTGATCGAGAACTTCGCGCGCGGTGTGATGGATCGGCTCGGCGTGGGCTGGGAGGTGCTGCGCCAGCACAACCCACGCCTCGTCTACGCGACCGGCACGGGCTTCGGATTGAGCGGGCCCGACCGCGACGGCCTCGCGCTCGACGCGGTGATTCAGGCGCACGGCGGACTGACCGCGATCACCGGACCGGCCGAAGGTCCGCCCTTCAAGTCCGGCGGCACGGTCGTCGACTTCCTCGCCGGCACGCATCTATATGGCGGCATCGTCACCGCGCTGTTCGCGCGCACGCGCAGCGGTCGCGGCCGGCTGGTCGAGGTCGCGCTGCAAGAGGCGCTCTACCCCACGCTCACGTCGAGCCTCGCGACCTTGCACTATCAAGGACCGGACGGGGTACGAACGGGTAACCGCAACAGCGTGCTCGCGCCGTACAACCTGTTCGCCGCCCGCGACGGCCACATCATGTTGATGTGCACCACCGACGATCAGTGGCTGCGCCTGCTCACGACGATGGGTCGCGAGGACTTGAAAGGCGATCCGCGCTTCGCGAAGAACAAGGCGCGCATGCAGAACCTCGCGCAGACCGAAGCGCTGGTCGCAACGTGGACCGAGCAGCACACTCGCGCCGAGCTATTCGCCGCGGCAAAGCGCTCCGGCATCGCTGCAGCCGCGGTGCGGTCCCTGGAAGAGGTCATGCACGACGCGCACATGCACGCCCGCGGCATGCTGCGCACGATCGAACATCCTGATCTCGGCACGGTCGTGCTGCCGGCGAGCCCGATCCGGTACGACGAGCAGACAGCACCCCCGCTCGTAGCCAGTCCCGGCCTCGGCGCGCACAACGCCGAGATCTACGGCGGCTGGCTGGGCCTATCGGGAGCCGAGCTCGAGGTGCTCCGTTCGGACGGTGTGATCTGACCTCGCTCACGAGCAGTACTGCCGAACGGCCTGCAACCCGCCGCCGGAGGGCTCTGTCGTGAGCTCTCCCTTCGCCGCGCTGCGCGTCCGCAACTTCCGCTTGTACTTCGTCGGGCAGATCATCTCCAACGTCGGAACCTGGTTTCAGAGCATCGCGCAAGCGTTGCTGGTCATCGAGCTGACCGGCAGCGGCAAGGCCCTCGGTATCGTGACGGCGCTGCAATTTTTGCCGATGCTGCTGCTGGGCGTGCACGGAGGGGTGATGGCGGATCGCGTCAAGCCCCGCACGTTGTTGCTGACCACCGCAGGCTTGGCCGCATTGCTCGCGACGATCTTGGCGCTGGTCACCGCGTTGCACGTCGTGACAATCTGGTGGGTGTGGGGCCTCGCGCTTTGCCTAGGCTGCGTACAGGCCTTCGATCGCCCGACATCGCAGGCTTTTCTCTACGAAATGGTGGGGCCCGAGGACTTGTCGCAGGCCGTGGGCCTGTACTCGATCACGCAGTCGTCGGCGCGCATGGTGGGGCCTGCCTTGGGCGGCGCGGCGTACGCGTTGTTCGGCAGCGCGCCGTGCTTTGCGATCAATGGCGCGTCGTTCTTGTTCGTCATCGTGGCACTGGTGATGATGCGCACAGGCGAGCTGTGGCCGCGTCAGGGCGAGCAGCGCGATGCCGGGGAGCAAGTGCGTGAGGGCTTGCGTTACGCCTGGCACGACCCGCAGCTGCGAGGTCCACTGCTCGCGAATTTGTTGATCGGCTGCTTGGCCTTCAACTTCATGATCCTGATCGCCGCGATGACAAAGATGGTGTTTCATGCGAACGCTGCCGCCCTCGGCAGCGCACATGCGCTCAACGCGGTCGGGGCAGTGATCGGCGGCCTCTTGTTCGCCATGCTCCGCAAGCCGTCGCGCCTGCATCTCGCGATGACCTGCTTCGCGATGGCGGTGACCATCCTGGTCAACGCGCTCGCCCCGAGCCTGACGTTCTTTCTGTTGTGGGCGCCGATCTTCGGCCTGAGCGTCGGTGCCTATCAAACCACCTTGCAGAGCTCGGTCCAGCGGGCGACCCCACCGGCGATGATGGGTCGCATCTCGGGCTTGCTCACGCTGGGCTCGGTCGGCACGACGCCCATCGGTGCCATGATCGTGGGCTGGCTCATCGACACCTGGTCGGCACGCGCGGGGATGGGCTTGGGAGCGCTCGCGTGCCTGGTCGGCGGCATCGGGCTCTTGGGAAGCTTCGAAAGACCCTTGGCAGAGCCTCGCCGCTCGGCGTAGCGTCTCACGCTGGTTTACTCCCAGAGGTCCTAGCTTGAGAACCCGGTCGCAGTGCTCCACGTGGAGCGCCCTCGGTCTCTTGACGCTCGCGGCGTGTCAAGGGCGCGTGCACACGGTTCCCGTGACCGAGGTGCTGTTGCACCTGCAAGCGAGCGACGAGGTGCGCGGCGCGTCGAAGCAGGTTCGCATCGCGCTGGCCGTGCAGCAGACCAAGGGTGGCCCGTGGAACGATCGCGCGGGCGTGACGCTGCCCAAGAAGGGCGCGCTGAGCTTTCCGCTCGACATCCCGGTCTTGCCCAGAGACCCCGAGCACCCGCCCGTGCGCTTCGAGCTCGTGGTCGAGGCGCTCGACGATGGGGGGCAACCCTTGGTGCAGGAGCGGGCGATCACGAGCTTCGCGAAACAGCAGACACTGCGGCTCGAGGTCTACCTCGCACGCTGCGGCGACCAGCCGCTCGGCACGCTGTGCGAGACGCGAACGGATTGCCATGGCACCGACTGCCAGACCTGCGTGAGCGATCAATGCACGGGGACGATGCTCAGCCAGAACTTGCCCGTGATTGCGAACGAGGGCGGCGCTGGTTCTGCCGGCGGAGCGGGCAACACGACCAGCGCGGGTGCTGCTGGACGCGGCGGCAACACGAGCGAAGCGGGCGCGGGTGGTGCGGGTGCAGGTGCCAGCGACAGCGGTGCCATGGGCGACGGTTCGAGCCCGAGCCAGGTTGGCGGCACGGGAGTCGACGGCTCGACGGACGCCGGAATCGACTCCGGGCTCGACGCCGGGCCACTGCTCGCGGCGATCGCCACGTCTGGGACCGCGTGCGCGGTCGTCGACACGCTGCGCTGCGCTGCGCACGACAGCCGGCAGGCACTGATTTGCAGCGGCGGGCAATGGGCGCCCAACGGCGCCTGCAACAGCGCCCAGCGCTGCCAGACTCGCCTCGATTCGGCCGACGTGGGCACCTGCCAACCGATCGCGTCCGATTGCAGCGGCAAGCAGCCCGGCGACCTCGCTTGCGACGGTGCCGCGCGCGTCACCTGTGGCCCCGACCTGCTGGACTACGGGGGCGACGCTTGCTCCAGCCACGCCAGCTGCGACGAATCGAGCGGCAGTGTGATCTGCGTCTGCGACCCCTTCTTCATGGACGACGGCTCGGGCGGCTGCGCCGACGTCGACGAGTGCCTGAGCAACCACGGCGGCTGCGATCCGCTGGCGAGCTGCACGAACAACGTCGGCGCGCTGGCGACCTGCGGCGGCTGCCCCACCGCCTACGTCGGCACAGGCGACACGCGCTGCACGCCCAGCCTCACGGCGCTCGCGCTGTCGAGTGGCACGCTCAGCCCCGCGCTCAGCCCGAGCGTGACCAGCTACGCGGTGAGCGTCGGCGTTGGCACGCAGAGCATCGATTTCATGCCGAGCGTGCCCGCAGGCGCCGCCGCCGATCTGAGCCCGGGCAGCGAGGTCACGTCGGGCACCTGGCGCACGCCGGCGCTGAGCCTCGGGGACACGGTGCTCACGCTCACGGTGAGCCAGTCCGGGCAGCCGAGCCGCGTATACACGATCACGGTCACGCGCGGCCTCGCGCAACAGGCCTACGTCAAAGCATCGAACACCGACGCGGGCGATTGGTTCGGGCGCACGGCGGCGCTCTCTGCGGACGGCAACACCTTGGCGATCGGTGCCGTCAAGGAGAGCAGCGCCACGGCCAGTAACCAGGCGGACAACTCGGCCGCCAGCAGTGGCGCGGTCTATGTCTTCACGCGCTCGGGCACGACTTGGTCGCAGCAGGCCTTTCTCAAGGCCTCGAACGCCGAGGCGGGCGACGAATTCGGCGACGTGGTCGCGATCTCCGCCGATGGCAACACCTTGGCCGTCTCGGCCGATGCGGAAGACAGCGCAGCCACAGGCGTCAACGGCAACCAGGCCGACAACTCCGTGATTCAAGCCGGCGCGGTCTATGTCTTTACCCGCTCCGGCACGAGCTGGTCGCAACAGGCGTACGTCAAAGCCAGTAACCCCGAGTCCGGAGACTACTTCGGGCTCGGCCTCGCGCTCTCCGGCGACGGCAACACCCTGGCCGCCGGCGCATACATGGAAGACAGCGCCGCGACCGGCGTGGGCGGCAACCAGGCCGACAACTCCGCCTCGAGCGCGGGCGCGGTCTATGTTTTCACCCGCGCCGGCACGACCTGGTCGCCGCAAGCCTACGTCAAGGCGTCCAACACCCAGGCCACCGACTACTTCGGTGGCTCACTGACGCTGTCCTCCGACGGCAACACGCTGGCGGCGAGCGCGACCGGAGAGGACAGCGCGGCGGCCGGCGTGAACGGCAACCAAGCCGACAACTCGGCAAGCTCCTCGGGCGCGGTCTACGTTTTCGCGCGCTCCGGCACGACGTGGTCACAGCAAGCCTACGTCAAAGCCTCCAACACGACCGCGTTCGATTCGTTCGGTGGGGTCTCGCTGTCCGGTGACGGAGACACGCTCGCTGTGACCGCCTCGAGTGAGGACAGCGCGGCCACCGGCATCGACGGAAACCAGGCCGACGAGTCCGCCGCGCAAAGCGGCGCGGCCTACGTCTTCACCCGCGTCGGCACGACCTGGTCGCAGCAGGCCTACATCAAGGCGTCCAACACCAGCGCGAACGACGGGTTCGGCAGCATGGTGGCGTTGTCCGGCAACGGCAGCGTTCTGGCCGTCGGCGCACAGGGTGAGGACAGTGCAGCCACCGGCGTCAACGGCAACCAGGCCGACAACTCCATCGTGGACAGCGGCGCGGTCTATCTGTTCAGCCGCGTGGGCGCAGCTTGGTCTGAGGAAGCCTATCTCAAGGCCTCGAATCCCGGCGCGAGCGATTACTTCGGCACCAACCTTGCGCTCTCCGCCGACGGCAACACGTTGGCGGTCTGTGGGGTCGAAGAGGACAGCGCCGCGATCGGCATCGGTGGCAACCAGGCCGACAACTCCGCCACCGACAGCGGCGCCGTCTACGTGTTCCGCTGAGCTCGCGCGAGCGCACCAGTTGCAGTTTCACGCTCGAGCGGCCTATCGTGCGCCGGCGCAAGGAGACTCAACCATGCCTGACAACAAGTCCGTCGAAGCGTTCTTGCCCATCCTCACGACCTACGGCGTCCGCGTCGTCGGCGTCGTCATCGCGATCTGGATCTCGCTCAAGATCGCGGCCGCGCTGCAACGCCACGTCACGAACGGTCTTCGAAGCCGCAAGTTCGACGAGACGCTGTCGGTCTTCTTCGGCAGCATGCTGCGCTGGCTGGTGATCGTCGGTGCCGTGCTCGCTTGCCTGAGCGTGTTCGGGATCGAGACCACGAGCTTCGCCGCGGTGATCGGCGCCGCAGGCCTCGCCATCGGCCTCGCCTTCCAGGGCACGCTCTCGAACTTCGCCGCGGGCGTGATGCTGCTCGTGTTCCGTCCGTTCAAGTTGGGCGACTTCGTCACCGCGGGCGGGCAGACCGGGACGATCGCCGAGATCGGCCTATTCGTCACGGCGTTCGACACGGTCGACCACCGACGCATTTTCATCCCGAACTCCGTGATCGGCAGCGGGGTGATCGAGAACGTCACGCACAACGCCGTGCGCCGTGTCGACATCGACGTCAACGTCGCCGCGTCCGAGGACATAGACGCGACGCGTGCGGCGCTCGACAAGGCGGCTACCGGCGTGGCGGGTCGCAACGCCGAGCGCGGTCACCAGATCTTCCTGGCCGGGTTCGGACCGGGCCTCGTGCACTGGCAGGTGCGCGTGTGGTGCGACGTGTCGACCTATTGGGATGTCTGGCAAGCAACCGTACGCGCGTGCGCTTATGGTCTCGCGCAGGCGCAGATCGCTTCCCCGACGCCGGCGATGAACGTCAGCGTGAGCCAAGCAGGCCAAGCGCTTCCCGTGCGCGTAGCGTGATCGCCGAGCCTGTGCGTCGACGCGGGCGGGCGGCTGGTATCTGTTGATGACCTGCGAGCCGAACGCCGGCGACGCGGCCTACTTGCCCGCGATGGCCGAGCGAGCGCGCGCTACTTGCGCGTGGCGGTGTAATGGAAAGCGACGTTGTTGTCGGTGCTTTTCACGACGGCGGTGAGGCTCGACGATGCGCTCGCCGAGCTGTACGGCGTGCCGTTGAAGGCGCTGAAACAGGCGGTCAAGCGCAATCTCGACCGTTTCCCCGAAGACTTCATGTTCCAGCTCACGGAGGACGAGGCGGCGCGTCTAAGGTCACAAATTGTGACCTTAGAGCCTTCCTGGCAGACTGGCGGCACGATGGGGGATCCACCGATGATTCGCGTCGCTGCAGTTGCAGATGGACCGGAGGTGGCCCGAGCGTTCGGCGCGGCTTGGGCGCGGATGGACTTCGTACCCAAGCTACACTCGCCCGATGAGGACCGCGCATTCTTCACCGGGCAGCTCGAGCAGGGCAGGGGATTGCTGGCGGAGCAGGAAGGGGTCGTCGTCGGCTTCGCGATTCACGACGCACACCGCCTGTGCCATCTCTACGTGCACCCCGCGTGGCAAGGGCGTGGCATCGGCGTCGCGCTGCTCTCGGCCGTCAAGGCGGCGTTGCCGGGAGGCTTCGACCTGTGGACCTTCCAGCCAAACGCAGGTGCGCGACGCTTCTACGAGCGACACGGCCTTCAGTGCGTTGAGCACACCGACGGCTCAGGCAATGAAGAGCGCGTGCCGGACATGCGCTACCTGTGGCGCGGGATTGCGAGTCGGTGACGGCTGCGCGCGTTTCCGAGCACGTCCCCCTATCCCCCGAGTCGGTAGCTCGGGTGCCCGCCTGGCGACACTCGAAGACTACGGCGCACGCTTGACGCCGACATGCAGCTTGAGCCCGGCCGCGTCCACCTGGGCCTGGAGCGCGAGCTGCACGAACTGCATCGGATGGTAGCCGAGGATCTTGGCCCACTGCGCTGCGCGTTCGACGCTGACACGACGCCGGCTCTTCTCGATGTCGCAAAGGTTCGCGCGAGTCACGCTGAGCTTGCGGGCGAAGGTCTCCAGCGTCGTCTCGTCGCCGAGCCGAATCGCCCGGACCATGCGACCGAAGGTGAGTGGGCCGCCGGCCGCTCGCTCGAGAGCTCGAATCGCCGCGCTCCTTTTCGACTTTGCCATGGCCAATCTCCTCAGCCCAGCAGCTTGTCCGTCACGTGCTGCGGAAGCTTTTGCAAAGCCTTGTGGACAGCTTTGCCCAGGACCACGGCCGTGATCACTTGGAGACTGTACCCTTGATTTGGGTACAGTGCAATCCATGGCTAGCGCGTGCTTCGGCGCCACGCCCGCCCATCGCTCGTGTAGGGCAATAGGGAGTACTTAGGGGACGGTGCTCGCAAACTCGGTTTCGGCGCAACGAGACTGGGAGGACCACGGCCGTGATCACTTGGAGACTGTACCCTTGATTTGGGTACAGCGCAATCCATGGCTAGCGCGTGCTTCGGCGCCACGCCCGCCCATCGCTCATGTCCCAGTCTCGTTGCGCCGAAACCGAGTTTGCGAGCACCGTCCCCTAAGTACGCGCGTGTCCAACTGCGGCTTGCCAGAGCGTGCGTAGGTACGTTGGCCTACAACAACACCTCGACCTCGATCCCGTCATCCTCCAGCGGCGCAACGCTTCGCGTGATCTCGAGCGACCGGCGGCCAGCAAGCCGCTCGATCTCCACGCGAAGCTCCGGCACGGCTGCGAGCAGGCGCTCGAAGTAGGGCTTGGCGAGGAACAGCAGCACGCTCGGCTGCGTGGCATCGACGTTCGCGCTTGCGCCGTCGCCTGTCAGTAAGGACATCTCGCCGAAGAGGTCGCCGGGAGCGAGGCGCGCGAGCTCGGTGCTGCGCGCGTCCTGCACGTGGCTGACCACGACCTCGCCGCGGAGCACTACGTAGGCGCCCGGGCTTTGCTCTCCTTGGGTGATCACGCGGTCGCCGCGCGGCACCTCGATCTCTACGAAGCGTTTGATCAGGTCGCTGCGCTGGCTGGGGTCTAGGGCTGCGAACATTGGTGAGCTGGCCATCACGTGCGAGAGCAGGCGTTCGTGCGCGAACGCTGACACGGCTGCCACGAGCTGCGCGGCGGCGGGTCCGGTGTCCCGAAGCGCTGAGAGCGAGAGCTCGAGGAGGTCGCAGTCGGTGACGGCAGTCACGCTGGCGTTGCGCGGCGCGTCCGAGAGCAGAGAGAGCTCGCCGAAGACCGCGCCCTCGCGCAGCGTCGCCAGCTCACGTGGCACGCCATCGGCGCCCGCACGCTCCACTCGCACGGTGCCTCGCGCCAGCACGAACATCGAGCCTCCCTCGGCGCCCTGCTCGACGACGCGCGCACCCGGGCGCACGCGCACGAGCGAGCTGCAATCGAATACGCGTGCCAGGCTGTCTTTGTCGAGCTGGCTCAGCAGCGGAATCGGCATCAGCTTGTCCGGTAGCAGCGCGTCCTTGACCGCGAAGTCGGCGGCGAGCCGTTCTGCCTCTGCGAGCAGGTCGGCGCGTTGGCCGGTCGGGGGTAGGGAGCCTCTCGGCAGGGATTCACCGTCGTCGGGAAGCGAGCGGCGCGCGCCGCGGCCGAGTCGGGTCGAGTCGCGGCCGTAGAGCTCGCTCACGCTGTGCACGAGCGGCTGAAGCGTGGGCTCGAGCGCCGTGAGCATCTTGAGCGCGACCAAGGCGCGCAGCGGGTAGCCTGCGGGGCTCGCGTACTGTGCCAGGCGCGTGTACACGACCGCCGCGCGTTGCGCCTCGCCGAGCCCGAGCAGGGTGTCGGCTACGCGCAGGCGCGCGTCGAGGTTGAGCGGCTGAGCCAGGACGAGCTGCATGTACAGCGGCAGTGCAGCTTCGAAGTCCTGAGAGAATAGCCGCTCGTCGGCTGCGGCCTTCAGCTCGGCGATGGTCGGCATGGAGGACCGAGCATATCAGAAGCCGCTGCCGGGTCTTTTGCGCCCTACCGCGGTCGACTCCGCACATGTCCCACCCGTGTGACATCGGGGTGTCGAGGCAGGCCCCAAATTTCTTCGATTTCGCCGGCGTCAGATGGGCGTACCATGGCTTCCGCGTGGCCCTGGACCCGCCGCTTCGGAGGTTGCTCGTCATGACAGACTCGACGCGCGACGGAGACGAATCACCTGCCCCGCCCGATGGGCCTCAGCCGTTCTTCACGCGCAGAACGTTCCTCAAGTTCGTCGGCGCGTCGTCTGCGTTTCGCCTGATCGGTCTCGATGGCTGCACCTGCAACTCGGGCGGATCAAATGGCGGAGCTGGCGGCAGTGGTCCCGCGCCGGACTTCCACATCACGTTGAAGCGCCGCGACGACTTCGTGTTCTTGCACTTCGGCTTCTTCAACATGCTCGCGAGCAGCTCGGGCGAGAAGCTCGAACGCAAGGGCGCTGGCGCGATCACGATGGTGGTGACGCACCCGTCCCAGCACATCTACGAGGAGGCGTTGCAGGAAACGGCGCCCAAGATTCCGAAGGGGCCGGTGCACAGCATGCTGGCCGGCTTGAGCCGAGTCGCGTTTCTCGCGCCCGATGATCTCGATACGCTCGACCTCACGGCGGAAGCGTTTCTCTCCGCGTGCTCGAGCTGGGAGCTGAGCGTCACGGACGGCTCGCTGCCGCCGCAGAAGCAGGACGTGCTCACGTTGAGCGCCGACACGCTCGCGCCGGTGAAGATCACCGACCAGACGATGGCGCCGAGCTTCGGGGCTGCGATGCAGGCGAGCCCGAGCGTCGCCAACGCCTTCATCTCGGCGTCGGCTGCGAGCCAGGCCGCGCAGAGCGCCGATAGCGTGTCGCGCGCGTCGGGCTTGTCGGTGACCGAGGCCAAGCTGCCCGACTCCGTGACCGCGCGCGTCGTCGGTTTGAAGCCCGCGATGCCGGTCGAGCCGTCGAGCACCGAGACCGCGCTCGAGCTGCCGTTTCGCCTGATCCTGTCCCCCAACCACTATGCGCAGTTCGCACACCAGGCGGCGCCGGTCGCGGGCAAGAACGGGCGCGTCGAGCTGTGGCACACGCGGCTCGGCGTGCGGGCGGGCGGCGCGGCGGCCGACGAGAGCGACGGGACCTCGTCGCTGCGCACCGTTCGAGCGGTGTGGACGCGAGACGCGTCGTTCGATCCCAAGAACCCGTGCACGTACAAGACGGCGAGTGACTCGCTGTTCGTGTCGTCCCTCGACGCTTCCGACCGCATCGCGCTCGTGCACCAGTCGTCGAACTTCGCGCCGATCGACTGCATCTCGAAGAAGGCGTCCAGCGTCACGCCGCAGCCCATTCACATCAACCGCCTGATGCTGACCGCGCTCGGCGGCTACCTGGATTCCAAGGGCGATTGGGGCGATTCGCCGCTCTACGGCATAACCTCGTGGACGCACAAAGCCGGCCTCGGGCGCGACTTCTACGTCGAGCTTCACTACAGCGGCGTGCTGTATCCGTTCGGGCATCGCGCGGAACGCGTGAAGATCACCGAGCGCAAGTTCCACCCGCTCGCGCCGCACACGGCGTACCTGTGGCAGCGCGAGTTCATCCTCGTGCGCGAGCCGGTGAAGAGCTACGCGAGCGAGCTGCGGCAGCTCCCGTTCACCGAGGTGCACGTCAAGACACTGACGACGCCGGATCTGAGCAATCCGCCGTCGGACCTCCTGGGCGTGTTCGTGCCGAGTGTCGACGGAGATCCATTCCGGTTCCACATGGAAGGCCTCGACCGAGCGGGCCGCTTGATCCGCTTCGAGGTTGGCGTGGTGTTCGTGCCCACGGGCGCCGGCAAGACCGTGAGCACCGACGTCGACAATGCGCGCATGATGTACACGGGCGACATGACGGTCGCGGATCTGCGCGGACAGCGCGTCGCGTTCGCAACCGCGGCACGTCCCGACGACACGACCTTCGAGACGCAGAGCATGAGCTTTGCAGAGCCGATGAGCGGCCCGAAACCCGAAGAGGCCGTTGGCTTCCTGCCGGGGCTCAGCCAGGCGCAAATGTCCGTCGAGGCGCTTCGGCACCTGGCCAATCAGGAAGCCGGTTCCACTTTCGAGTACGCCAAGGAGTATCTCGCCAACGAGTTCGGCAGCGGCAACGAGGGCGAGCTGCTGATGAAGATGACGGGCAGCTCGGTCGGGGTCGACTTCATGAAGGACTCGTCGAAGTCCGGCGGCTTCATCGCGCCGAGCCTCGACATCACCGGGCTCTCACGTAAGGTCGGGCCGGTCGCGGGCGATCTGACCATGATCGCCAGCAACACCTTCGACCCGACGTCGTTCTTGTCGGGCTTGAACGCCAAGCTGTTCGGCGTCTTCGACCTCAAGGACGTCATCGGTGTCGTGCTCGGCAAGGACGGCGGGCTTGCGGCGGCGCCGAACTTCATCACCCAAGCGCTCAACGTGGTCGAGGACTTCATGCAAGGCCTCGCTGCGATACAAACGCAGGCGGAAGCCACGGCCAAGGAGCTGATGGCGCTCGGCGAGTCGGTCGACAGCTCGATCATGGACATCTCCATGCGGGCCGAGACCCTGGTCAAGGACATCGCTGCGATCCGCATCGATGAGATGTACCTCGACGGCGACATCGACCTGGTCGTCAAGACCGACCTGCCGGCGCTCGTGACCTCGCTCGAGGCCGCGGCCAATCTGTTCAACAAGGATCCCATCCCCGCGCCGATCAAGAAGCTCTCCGCTGGGCCGCTCGCGTCGTTCAAGAAGCAGCTCGATCAGGTGGTGAGCACCGCCGACAGCGTGGCGAGCACGCTCCACGACGCGCTCAGCGCGTACCGCACCGGCATGGAGCTCGCCAAGAGCCTGACCGTGCGCCTCGACTGGCGCCCGCCGATCCAAGGGTTCCCGACCAAAGATCCGATCTTCGCGCCGAACCGACCCGACGCGCTGCTGCTCGAGGTCGAGGCGCGCGGCAAGGACTCGCCCGGAAAGCCCGCCGGCGTGGACTTCCTCGCGGCGATCGAGGACTTCGAGATCCGTCTGATCGCGCCGGCGACATTCTTCATATTGAAGTTCAAGCGCATCGCATTCACGGTCAAGAGCGGCTCAAAGCCGGACGTCGACGTCGAGTTCGACGATCTCGTGTTCGACGGCGTGCTCTCGTTCGTGGAGCAGCTGCGCAAGCTGATCCCGCTCGCGGGTTTCAGCGATCCGCCGAGCCTCGATGTCTCGACCGACGGCATCAAGGCCTCGTTCTCGCTCGGGCTGCCCAACGTCACCGTCGGCGTCTTCAGCCTGACCAACCTGAGCTTCAGCGCCGGGTTCCACATCCCGTTCATCGGCAACCCGCTGAGCGTCAGCTTCGCGTTCTGCAAGCGCGAGAGCCCGTTCCACCTGACCGTGAGCTTGCTCGGTGGCGGAGGCTTCTTCGGGATCGAGATCTCGCCCAGTGGCGTGACCTTGCTCGAAGCCGAATTCGAGTTCGGCGCGGAGCTGTCGCTCGACTTCGGCGTCGCGAGCGGCGCCGTGTCGGTGATGGCCGGCTTCTACTTCAAGATGGAGTCGGACGACGCCACGCTGACCGGCTATTTCCGCATCCACGGCGAGGTCGAGGTGCTCGGCCTGATCGGTGTGTCGATCACGCTGTACATGGAGCTCAGCTACGAGTTCTCGTCGCACAAGCTGGTCGGCCGCGCGACGCTCGAGGTCGAAGTCTCGATCGCGTTCTTCAGCATCTCGGTCTCGATCAGCGTCGAGCGGAAGTTCGGCGGCAACGGCTCGGACCCGAGCTTCGAGGACGTGATGAAGCCGGCGCTCGGCTACGATCCGTTCGCAGATTACGTCGCCGCGTTCGATTTCGCAGCCTGATCCCAGGAGCACGAGATGGCATCCACCCCGACCACCATCTGGACCGCGCTCCCGAACGGGCTCGTCACGGGCGCCGCTACCGGAGGGAGCATACCGCAGCTCTCGATCTACGTGTCGCTCCGTTTCGACGATCCGGTCGCGAGCAAGCTCGGCGACTACACGACCGGCAACTGGCCCACGCAGATCCAGACCTTCGTCAACCAGCAGAAGCTGCGCGTGCAGCTCGGCGATTCGGCGAGCCCACCGAACGTGATGGACATGCAGCTCAGCGTCGCCGTGGCCTCGCTCGATCCGACACTCTGGGACGCGCTGTTCCCTTCGACGACGTTGGTGAAGCCGTTTGCGTTCCAGGACCACTCGGCGCGCGCCATTCGCTCGTACTCGGTCAAAGCGATCCACGAGTATATAGAGAGCGTCTACACGAACGTCGCCAATGCGTCGCCCTCGGACTTTCCCGATCTCAATGCCGCGGGTGACGTGGGCAACCTCGTGCAGGGTGTCTCGGGAGTGATGACCGAAGTCGCGCGTCTCGGTGCAGCGACCGGGGCGCAGGGGCCGGCGTACAATCCGCCGCTGCCGCCGAATCTCGCCAACGGGACCGCTGGCCCGCACCCGGACGCGAGTCTCGAGGCGATGTTCGACAAGAAGGCCGCGTCGGTCGATCCGAGCATTCCAGGCGCAGAGCTCTACCGCGCGTATCGCTTCTACAACCGCGGTCAGCAGGAGGCATACCGCTCGAACGCTCTGCCGCGCGCGATCGCCGACATTCCGCCGATCATCGACCCGCCGAAGTTCGACATCCAAGAGGTCATCAGCGCGCTCGGCGATCAACCGGCGATCCTGCGCAAGCTCGGGCTCGTGATCGACTGCACGTTCCTGGGCACGATTCCGGCGGGTGCGACCTTCGATCGTATCCGCGTGGCGGTGGGCGATCCCGCAGGCGGACCGCCGTCGCCCACTGACAAGACGCCGTGGACGCTGCTCGACGTGGCCAGCTTCCTACCGCAGGCCAAAGCAGGCTCGGACATCCTCGGCGGTTACCTTCAGCTCGGCGATCCGAAGCGCTTCGGCGTCACGCAAGCCGACGTGGACGGTGGCGCGCTGCGCACGATCGACTACGGCGCGAACATGGCGCGATTGTTGGCTGCGAGGAAGCTGGAGCTCACGCAGCGCTGCGAGGCCGCCGGGCTGCTCGTGCCCAACAAGCCGCAGCCCGAGCCGCAGAGCCTGCCGGCGCTGCGGACGACCGGCATCATGGTGTACCGCACCGATCGCGATCAGGCGCTGTTCGACCAGCTCATGACGGCGGCCGGCAACAACATGGACCCCGGCAACGCGCTGCTCTATTGGGATGACGTGACGCGCGGCTACCGCGTCGACGTCGGTGTGAACGGTAACTGGTACTCGCTGTGCGCGCGCGTACCGAGCTACGTCGTGGGCACGTCGATGATCATGCCCGGACAAGACGAGGGCTACGTCAAGGCCGCGAGCGGCACGAGCGTTGCGAAGGACCCGCCGATGGCTCCGCCGGTCAAGGACCTGTACCTGCACGAGACCATGTTCGGGTGGGAGAACTGGAGCTTGGTCGTTCCGCGGCCGGGGCGCTCGATTTCGATCGACCGCAACGACAAGGACCGAACGCAAACCGAAGTGGTGCGACAAGAGCCGAACCCCGCGAACCCCGACTTCCCGATCGCAATCAGCTCGACGGTCCCGAGCAAAACCCTGCCGCCGTTGCGTTTCGGCCGCACGTACCAGCTGCGTGCGCGCGTGGTCGATCTGGCCGGCAACAGCTTGGCGCTCAGCACGCGCGCAGCCAAGCTCATCACGACCGAGGCGGTGACCTATCGTCGCTACGAGCCCGTGGCGCCGCCGGCGCTGGTGTTGAAGGATCCGCTCACGCCGGGTGAGTCGGTCGAGTACCTGGTGATGCGCACCAAGGTTGGCAGCGATTCCATTGCCGACGAAGGCAAGATCTTCAACGCCACGACCGAGCGCCACGTGTCGCCCCCGAAGACCTCACAGCACACCGCCGAGCTGCACGGCGCGTTCGACGCGCTCTTTCCCGACGCTGCCGCCGTCTACAAGGTTGCGATCAAGGAGAGCGGAACCTGGCAGGACCCCGGTGGCGACGTGCAGCTGATCGACGCTTCGGGCGCGTCGGTCGATCCGGCGCCGCTCGACATGCTGGGCGAGCCGCTGCCCGACGGGAACTACGTGATCCACACCGATGCGTCGCCGGCGCTGCCGTACTTGCCCGATCCGGTCGCGACCGGCGCCGCGTTGCAGATCCCGGGTGGCTTTCTGCAGATCGACTATGCGGTGGGGAAGGGCGGCTGGCCGGATCTCGCGGTTCTGCCGCTCACGCTCGAGGCGAGCCCCGACGCCGGGGCGACGTTCGACGACAAGGGCGGCTTCAGCGTGGGCTTGCCCAGGGGCACGATGCTCACGCTGCGCTACAGCTCCAGCATCGCCGATGCGGACTTGCCGCTGATGGCGCGTTGGTCAGCGATGAGCGCTACCGCGCGCGCGGCGATGATGAGCAACGGCGGGCAGCACTGGATGCTCACGCCGTACCGCGAGGTCACCTTCGTCCACGCGGTGCAGAAGCCGCTCGAGCAGCCAGTGATCGACCCGCTGACGGTCGCGCGCAACCTGGGCGAGAGCTTCGTCACGCTGAGCGCCGCGATCGCGAACCACTCGCAGAGCACGGGGCGGCTCGAGCTGCTCGCGGCCTGGACCGAGACGGTCGATCGCTTGTCGGAGAAGGGGCCGACGATGGACGACCGCAGCGGCCGCGTCTTCGAGCGCGACATCGGCTACGACGAGAGCAAGCTGATGTTGCCACCACCATGCGAGACCACGCGCCACGAATTCGGAGACACCAAGCACCGCTGGGTGAAGTACCACGCGGATGCGACCACCCGCTATCGCGAGCACTTTCCGACGCTCGTGAGCATGCCCGAGCTGCTGAAGGTGTCGTCGAACGAGACCGACAAGATCAACATTCCCAACGCGGCGCGGCCGGACTCGCCGAAGATCCTCTACATCATCCCCACGTTCGCGTGGACGCTGTCCGACGACAAGACGCAGAGCACGCGCACCGGGCGTGGGTTGCGCGTATACGTGGACCGCACCTGGTACTCGTCGGGCGACGACGAGATGCTCGGCGTGCTCGTGCCGGACGAGGGCCAGCCGGTCGCGGACGCGCTCAAGAAGTATGTCTCGCAGTGGGGCAGCGACCCGATTTGGGCTCTGTCCGGGCCGAGCACGGAGATGACGCTGTCGAGCTTCGTCTACGACACGACCGATCCCACGAGCATGCCGATGGTGGGGGCCTCTCTGCAGCTCGCCGAGGCTGACCTCTCGGTCACCGCGGTGGGGATCCCGCCTCAGTACAACGCGGACCGACAGCTCTACTTCTTCGACATCGTGCTCGACCCCGGCACGAGCTACTTCGCGTTCGTGCGCCTCGTGCTCGCGCGCTTCCAACCGTACTCGGTCGATGGCGCGCACCTCTCGCGCTCCGTGCGCGCGGATTTTGCCCAGCTGGTCGCCGATCGCCTGGCGGCCATCACCTACCACGACACCTCGGTCGACGTGTCGGTGTCGGGCGTCATGCCGACGAGCCTGGTGGAGGTCGAGACCAAGTCTGGCAGCGGTGGGAAGCTCACGCTCGTGCGCGGCGGGCTGAACCAGAACCGCGCGGCCGGCAAAGGCAGGCTGGTCAGCGCGTACGTCGAGCAGCGCAAGAATCCGAAGCTCGGCGACCTCGGCTGGGAGCTGGTCGGCAACGCCGTGTACTTGCAGCCCTACACGACGACCAAGGAACCGGATGCCGTGTACTTCCGCGGCAACGTGCCGCTGCCCTCGACCTTCGGCGACAAGAGCGAGTACCGTTTGGTGGTCGAAGAGCGCGAGCTCTTCGTGACCGACCTTCCGCTGCTCGAGCCGGACCTGCCCGTGGACGGCCCAGTCGGCGCCTACCGCACGCGCCTCGTTTACCTCGACACGTTGCCGCTCTCGAAGTGAGGGCAGGGCGGCGCGTCTGGCTCGCCTTGCGCCAGAAAACCAATCTGGTACTTTTCTGGTCATGCGCCGCGCAGCCATCGATCCGGACTCGACGATTGCCCGCACCGTCCGTTTCCCCGTTGGGCTGCGCAGCAGGGTCGCGGCTGATGCAGAGCGGTGTGGGCGCAGCTTCGAGGGCCAGGTGCTCGCGCTTCTGCGCCGACACTATGGTGAGGACGTCGACATCGCCCCGGCTCCAGCCGACATCCTCGCCCTCGCGTCGGCCAGTCTGGCGGAGGTATCCGCAGCGGACGTCCGCTCATTGACCCGCAAGCTCCGAGCGACGGGGCGCTGAAAGATGTCCGAGCCTGTTCTGCTCGATACCGATACGTTGTCGGAGCTGAGCCGAGGCAATCCCGTGGTCCGGGCCCGAGCGCAGAGGTATCTGGCCGAGCTCGGTCGTCTGACGATAGCGGCGGTGACCGTTTTCGAGCGGCTGCGCGGGTACCGCGTCGCGCTGCGCGACGGCAAGCCGTTCGCACGCCAGTTGCAAGCCTTCGAGGCTCTGGTTGCAAACTGCGTGGTGCTTCCCTTCGACCAAGAGGCGGCCAGCGTGGCGGCGGTGATCTGGGGTGCCGCGTCGCGCCGACAGCGCCAACAGCTCGGTGACATTCTGATCGCGGGCACGGCGGCGTCGCGCGAGATCCCGCTCGTGACGAGAAACAAGAAGGACTTCGAGAACATCACGAAAGCGGCCGGCGTGGATCTCCGCCTGCTGGACTGGACGGTGGCCTTGGGCCCGAGGCGGTGACTGCCTTTGGCTGCGGCGCGTCGCGTCGCCGCTGCGGTCACCCGTAGAGCACGTTCCTGAGGGGACAAGAGGCACGCAACACAAGCAGTCGAGCATCGCCAAGAACTTTCATCCAGACTACGCTCGGGCCCTCGCTCATGGCTGTCCGCCAGCGCAACGAGTGGCAGTTCTTTTCTGCGTTGTTCGCAGCCGGCCGCGGATTGACCGTCGCGTGGTGGTTGCTGCTGGTCTTGCGTGGCGTGCTACCCGTGGTGTTCGCGCTCGCGATGGGCGCGCTGGTGAGCGCGGTGCAGCACCGGGCCGACACCACCGAGCCTCTCGCGCTGGTCGGGGTGACGTTCGTGTTGCTGCAGGTGCTCGCGCCGATCCATCGCGCGGTCAGCCAGAACCTGGGCAGTCGGACCGCAGCGTGGCTCTACGACCGGTTGACCGGCGCGTGTGTGACACCGCCGGGAATGGGGCACCTCGAGGATCCGAAGCTCACCAGCGACCTCAGCATGGCGCGCGATTTCGATCTCGGAATAACCGGGCCGCCACTCGACGTCGCCATGGATTTCATCGCGTCCGGATTGATGGAGATGATCGGTGGCCTGGCCTGCGCCGCTCTGCTCTTCGGCTACGCGTGGTGGGCGCCGCTGCTGCTGGCTGGAGCGTGGCTCGCCACGCACTGGCTGCTGCGCGAGAGCGCGGTCTGGCACGACCGGCAGACCGACGAAGTGCGCGAGGCGCAGCGCCACGCGGACTATGCTTATCGACTGGCGGTGGAGCCGCCCGCGGCCAAGGAGCTGCGGCTCTTCGGGCTGTCGGCTTGGACGCTCGAGCGCTTCATCGCGCAGCGCAAAAGGTTGTTCGAGCTGCAGTGGCGCGCCACGCGCCTGCGCGAACGCTCGATGTTCTCGAGCCTCGTGCTGGCGCTCGGCGCGAACCTCTTCGTGTTCTGGTCGCTTGCCGCGGCTGCGAGCGCGCATCAGATCGATCTGGCTCACGCGGTGACCTTCGCGATGGTCGCGGTGGGCACCAACATGATCGCGTTCGGCGGGCTATCGTGGGCGCTCGACGGCGCCGCGGCGCCGGCAGCCGCGGCAGCGCGTCTACCGCCCGCGATGGCGAAGGCTGGCGCGTTGGCGCGGGGCACTCGGTCCGCTGTAGGCGTGCCCGCCCGCGAGATCAGGTTTCGCGACGTGCGCTTCGCCTACGGAGGCGCGAGCGAGCCCGTGCTCGATGGCTTCGACCTGACGATCCCCGCGGGATCCTCGCTCGCGATCGTGGGTCAGAACGGCGCCGGCAAGACCACGTTGGCGAAGCTGTTGTGCCGGCTCTATGACCCCCAGCGGGGCGCGATCGAAGTCGACGGGGTGGACCTGCGCGAGCTCGACCTCGATGGCTGGCGCTCGCGCGTGACCGCGGTGTTCCAGGACTTCATCCGTTTCGAGCTGCCGCTGCGGGACAACGTGGCACCCGGAGGCGCGCCGGACGACGTGGTGCAGGCCGCGATCGAGGACGCGGGCGCGAACGGGCTCGCAGCGCTCGACACCGTGCTCTCTCGCGCGTTCGCGGGCGGCAGCGATCTGTCGGGCGGGCAGTGGCAACGCGTCGCCCTGGCGCGCGCCCTGTGCGCGGTGAGGCTCGGCGCAGGGCTCGTGCTGCTCGATGAGCCGACCGCGCAGCTCGACGTCCGCGGTGAGGCCGAGATCTTCGAGCGCGTGCTGGCCGCCACGCGCAGAGCGACCACGATTCTGATCTCGCACCGATTCTCGACCGTGCGCCAGGCCGACCGCATCTGCGTGCTCGAGCACGGGCGCGTGATCGAGCTCGGTAGCCACGACGAGCTGATCGCGCTCGGCGGCCGCTACCGCACGATGTTCGAGCTCCAGGCGAGCCGCTTCGGCGCGACCTCGGACGAGCAGGGGATGGCCTATGACCTCCTCGGCTGACGTCCGTGCTCCGATCGACGACATGCCGCCCGCGCTGGCGTCGATGTGGCGCGGCCTGAAGCTCGGCTACCGGGCCGAGCCGAGGCTCCTACCGGTCGCGTTCTCGATGAGCTTGATCGCTGCGTTGCCCGACGCGCTGATCGCGCTCTGGCTCAAGCTCTTGGCGGACGGCGTGCTGCACGGCGATCGCGGATTGGTGCTGGCCGCGGCGCTCGGGCTCGGCGCGTCGGCGTCGGGCACTTGGTTTCTGCGCGTGATGAGCGACCGGCTGCAGCGGCGCTTCCGCGACCGGGTCACGATCGCGCTCGAAGGGCACGTCGCGCGCTTGCAGGCGTCGGTCGTGACCATCGCGCACCACGAGCGCCCCGAGTATCTCGATCGGCTGGCGATGCTGCGCGATCAGGTGTTCGTGCTCGATCACATGTACATGTCTCTGTTCTCGACCTGTGGCTGGATCTTGAGGCTGGTGGTCGCGATCGCGCTGCTCGTGTCGATTCACCCGGCGCTGGCGCTGCTCGCCGTGTTCGCGCTGCCCACCGTGCTGACCTCGGGCTGGCGGCCCGACGTCGAACGTGCGGCACGTGAGCGAGGCGCCGCCCACGCACGCCTGGCCCGCCATCTGTTCGTGACGGCGACCACTGCGGCGGCTGGCAAGGAGGTGCGCGTGACGCGCATCGGCGCGCGCCTGATGCGCGAGCGCCGTGAGGCGTGGGACCGATGGTACGGCCCGGTCGCCGCGACGCGCAGCGCGAGCGCGGCGTGGCATGCGCTGGCGTGGGCCGTGTTCGGGCTCGCCTACGTGGGCGCGGTGGTGCTGGTGTCGAGGCGCTCGGGCGATCCCGGCGCAGTGCTGCTCGTGCTCGCGTGCGGGGCGCGGCTATCCGCGTACATCGGTGCGGCCGTGGGCGAGATCGGTTTCCTGCGCGGCTTCTGGCTCGATGGCTCTCGGCGCCTCGCGTGGCTCGAGGACTACGCGGCGCGGCTCGCTGCGGACGCCGACCAGCCGGTGCCGGCAGTGCTTCGCGAGGGCATCCGGCTCGAGCACGTGTCGTTTGCGTACCCGGGCACGCAGCGGCTGGTTCTCGAGGACGTCTCGCTCACGCTCCCGGCCGGCTCGGTGGTCGCCGTGGTGGGCGAGAACGGCGCCGGCAAGAGCACGTTGGTGAAGCTCTTGTGCAAGCTGTACGAGCCCAACGCGGGGCAGATCCTGGTCGACGGCGCTTCGCTCGCACGCATGCCTGCCGACGGTTGGCGCGAACGGCTCGCGGGCGCGTTTCAGGACTTCTTCCGCTTCGAGCTGCTGGCCAAGCACTCGATCGGCGTGGGCGATTTGCTGCGGCTCGACGATCAGCCCGCAGTCGGTGCCGCGGTGGGGCGCGCCGGCGCGGACGACGTGATCGATCATTTCAGTGCAGGGCTCGACACGCAGCTAGGTCCGACATGGCCCGGCGGTGTCGAGGTGAGCTTCGGCCAATGGCAGAAGCTCGCGCTCGCGCGCGGCTTCATGCGCGACGTGCCGCTGCTGCTCGTGCTCGACGAGCCCACCGCCGCGCTCGACGCCGAGACCGAGCACGCGCTGTTCGAGCGCTACGCCGCCGCGGCCAAGACCGACGCCCGCGCTGCCGGCGGTCGCATCACGATCTTGGTCTCACACCGGTTCTCGACCGTGCGCATGGCGGACTTGATCGTGGTGCTCGACGGGGCTCACGTCGCCGAGGTCGGCACGCACGACGCGCTGCTAGCGAAGCGCGGGCAATACGCGGAGCTGTACGGGCTGCAGGCCGCGGCCTATCGCTGAGAGGCTCACGCCGCGACCGCGGTCCGGATCTGCTCCAACAACCAATCGACGCCAGGGTCGGCGCGCGCTCCGCGCACCGCGAGCATGCGAATCGGCGGCAACGCGAATGGCAGAGCGTGCAACGTGAGCCCGAAGCTCCGAGCGTAGCGTTTGGCGAGTCGAGCTGGCGCGATGGCCACCGCGTCCGATTGGGAGACCACCGCGAACGCGATCAGGAAGCGCGGCACGGCGGCCACGGTGTGCCGCGGCATGGCCTCACCGCCGACCGGCTCGATCTCGGGGCTGCGAAAGTCGCCGGCGACCGAGATCTGGACGTGGTCGAGCTTGGTGTAGCGCGCAGGCGTGAGCTTGCCTTTCAGTTTGGGGTGGCGGCGCCTCGCCACCAGGCAGTAATGATCTTCGAGCAGGGGCTCGACGGTGAGGCCCGAAGCGCGTGCTCCGAAACGGCCGAGCGCGAGGTCGATCTCGTCGCGGCGCAAGGCTTCGAGCGCCTCCTCCCCGAGCCGCTGGCTGAACGCGAAGCGCGCGGCCGGTGCGTGCCTGGCAAAGCCTTCGAGCAACGGCGGCGCGACCAGCGTGGTCAGGTGATCGGGCGCCGCGATGCGGAACGCGCGCGTGGTCGTCCGAGGCGTGAAGCCATCGCCCTGGCCCATCGCTTGGCTCATCGCCAGCAGCAGCGCCTCGATCTGCGGTCCGAGCTCGAGCGCGCGACGGGTCGGCTCGAGCCCGTAGGGTTTGCGCACGAACAGCGGGTCGCCGAACAGCTCGCGCAGGCGCGAGAGCGTGTGGCTGATCGCCGACTGGCTCAGACCCAGACGCTGCGCCACCAGGGTCGTGCGCCGCTGCAGCAGCAGCTCGCGCAGTATCAGCAGCAGCGATCCGTCGAGACGCCTGATATTCTCTACATCGATATCTGACATAACAACATTTCACTACCATAGATATCTGGAGAGGCTACAAGCGATGGGTGGGGCCACCGAAGGAGCCATCGCGATGAAGGCTGTATTGCTGAAGGATTACGGGCCGAGCGAGAACCTCGTGTTGGGTGAGGTGCCGCAGCCGCAGGTCGGAAACGACGACGTCCTGGTCAAAGTCGCCTACGCGGGCTTGCGCTGGGGCGACATCATGCAGCGCAACGGGTTTCCGACCCGCGCCCGCAAGACGCCGTTCGTCGCCGGCCAAGAGGCATCGGGCGTGGTCGAGGCCGTCGGCGCGAACGTCACGCGCTACAAGCCCGGCATGCGCGTGATGGCGATGCCGTTCGACGGCGCGTGGGCCGAGTACTTGGCGGTGCCGCAAGCGCGGCTCGTGCCGGTGCCCGAGCGCGTGTCGCTCGAGCAGATGCTGGCCTACCCGGTCAACCTGTTGACCGCGTATTACGCTGTCAACGTCTGGGGCAAGGTGCAACCGGGCGAGCGCGTGTTGCTGCACGCGGCTGCGGGAGGCGTGGGCTTGCTCGCGCTTCAGATCATGAAGCGCCGATTGAAGGACGTGACCGTGGTCGCACTGGCCGGCTCGGAAGAAAAGCTCGAGCTCGTGCGCCGCAACGGTGCCGACCATGCCATCAACTACAAGACCACGAATTACGTCGACGAGATCAACCGCCTGCTCGGACCCAAGGCCTCGGGCATTCTGACGGGTGGCGAGCGTGGCGGCGGCGTCGATGTGTCGCTCAACGGCGTGTCGGGCCCCACGCTCGACACCGATTGGAAAGTGATCCGCAAGCGCGGGCGCTGGGTCATCTACGGCTGGGCCGGTGGTCGCGGCACGCTCAACACCGGAGCCTTCGGCTACGACGGCATCACGGTCATGCCTTTCTCGAGCATCGCTTGGATGGGCACGCCCGAGCATCGCGATGGCCTGGCTTTCGTGCGCGATTGGCTCGAGACCGAGCCGCTGCTCGAGCCGACCGTATACGGGCTCGACCAAGTGGCCGAGATCGAGGCTGCGATGGAGCAGGGGCGCACCTCGGGCAAAGTGGTCTTCAAGGTTTGAGCGCGGGAGGCTGATGCCATGCGACTCGTGGATCTGACCAGAACACTCGATTCGCGCGACTACGATCGCTTGCCCGCGCAGGCCAAGGCGTCGTCGACGGTGCTGGTGCCGCAGGTCGAGTACTACGCGCCGACCGAGGCGGGCGCCGATGTGATGTGCCAGCTCTTTCGTTGCGAGCGGCATCACTTGCCCGACGGTGAGGGCTGGGGCGAGGAACGGCTCGCGTTCAACTCGCACATCGGCACGCACGTCGACGCACCGCTGCACTACGGCTCGCGCTGCGAGGGCAAGCCCGCACGCACGATCGAGGGCATCGGGCTCGAGGAGCTGTATTGCGACGGGCTGGTGCTCGACTTGCGCGGGCTGGTCCA
>JBIOJD010000005.1:0-27712 GCA_044450485.1 Polyangiales bacterium
GCCCGGTCTGCGCGTCCGCGGCGATCGCGGCAGCGCTTGGTCCATCACGTGGAACCTCGCTGCCAACGCGGTCGAGGCGCTGTCTCCGGGCGGCACGGTCGAGCTGCGCCTGCGAAGCCAAGGCGACAACGCGTTGCTCACGGTCGAGGACAACGGCCCGGGTATGACCCCGGAGCAGCAGCAACGCGCCTTCGAGCCCTACTTCACCACCAAGGCGACGGGAACCGGACTGGGTCTGCCGCTGGTGAAGCAAGCCGTCGCCGACGTCGGCGGCAGCATCGAGCTCGTGAGCGAGCCGGGCGCGGGCACGTGCTTCACGGTCGCGCTGCCGCTCGTGAGCCCGATGCAACGCTCGACGAGCACCAAGCGCAGCAGCGGCGTGTTCTATGCCGAGCCCATTCCGCACCGCATCCTCGTCGTCGACGACGATCTCGGGCTGCGCGAGATGATCTCGACCGCGCTCGGCATGCGAGGCGCGACGGTCGTCGCCGTGGAGCGCGCCGAGCAAGCGCTCGCGCAGGAGGGCCCGTTCGCGTTGGCCATCGTGGACCTGCTGTTGCCGGGGACGCGCGGCGACCTGTTGCTCGCGAAATTGCGCGAAGCCGGGCTGATCCGAGTCGGGCTGCTGATGACCGGCACGGAGCTGCCCAATGCGCTCGCGCCAGGCGGACAACCAGAAGTGCTGCTGCGAAAGCCCTTCGAGCTCGAAGAGCTGTTCGAGGCCCTGGCCGTCGCGCTGCGCCAAACTTCGGGCGAGCGCGCCGTCGGCTGAGCGTCGACGCACAAATACTGAAATTTTCTATTGACCGAGCGGCCGAATTTGCTAACCTCGGAGGAGTAGTCCCCAAGCGAGGTCGTGCTTGGTCCCCTCCCCCACCGTGTCCGCGCCAATCCGCTCCGCAAACGGAGCGCGGGCGCAAGCTCAGGGGGCGACGCGATGATGGCGTTCGAGCGCCGCTGGGCCAGCCACTTGCTCGCCGCGTTCGCGCCCGAGGACGGACCTGGCCTCGCGCCCGCGCCGGGAGAGGTCGACTATCTGGGCGTGCTGCGCCGCATGATGCACGAGGCGACGCCGCTCGCGCGACTCGGCTTGCGGCTCGCGATCTGGATCGCCGCGCTCGCGCCGCTTTGGCTGTGGGGCAAGCTCGCGACCGTGAGCAAGCTCGGAAGCGAACGCCGCGCTCAGTTGCTGGGTGAGCTGCTGCTGCATCGCGCATTCGCCGTGCGCGAGCTGTGCTTGCTGCTCAAGCTGTGCGCGGCGATGGCCTTGCTCGGCTCCGGCCCAGTGCGCATGCGCTCCGGTTACGATCGCGTGCAGCCACCGAGCGAGGTCGAGAGCGGCGTGCGCGTCCGCAAGCATTTGCCGCTCGTGGCCGGCGGCGAGTCGACGCTGCGGGTGTGGCCTGCCGACGACAGTCGATCGGCCGCGGTGGAGCTGCCCGAGCGCGAGGCGAGCTGATGGCACGCCCGCTCCTCGAGGACGTCGCGGACTTCGTGATCGTCGGCACGGGCGCGGGCGGAGCCACGGCCGCGCGCGTGTTGAGCGAGGCGGGCTTGTCCGTGTTGATGCTCGAAGAAGGTCCCGAGCTGCGCCCCGATCAGCGTCCGCGCGGAGTGCTCGACGCGATGACACAGTCGATGCGGGCGCTCGGCACGCTCACGACTGCGGGCTCGGCGCCGATACCGCTCTTGCAAGGGCGTTGCGTGGGCGGCAGCACTGCCGTCAACTCGGGCATCATCTGGCGCACGCCGGACGACGTGCGGCGCGACTGGAGCGAGCGCTTCGGCCTCGGCGAGCTGGTGCAGGAGCAGGCGCAGGGGCGCATCTTCGCGCAGCTCGAGAGCGAGCTCGAGATCGGCGAGGTCGATGCCGAAGTCCGCGGCGGCAACGCATTGCTGATGCATGAAGCGAGCCGCGCCCTCGGACTGCCGGGACGCCCGATCCACAGGAATGCCAAGCGCTGCAAGGGCAGCGCGAGATGCCTGCAGGGCTGTCCCAACGGCGCGCGGCAGAGCATGGACGTGTCCTACGTGCCACGCGCACAAAAGCACGGCGCGAGGCTCCTGCCGCTCGCCCGCGCGCTGCGCATCGTCGCGCGCGACGGGCGTGCGCACGCGGTGGAAGGCGAGCTGCTCGACGAGCGGCGACGGCCGCGCGGCAACTTCCGTGTGGTGGGCCGGCGCGGTGTGATCGTCGCCGCCGGCGCCGTGCACACGCCGTTGCTACTGCTCCGCAGCGGCATACGCCGGCTGGTCGGCGACGGTTTTCAAGCGCATCCAGGCGCGGCCGTCGTCGGGCGCTTCGCAGAGCCGGTCGGGATGGGCTATGGCGCAGTGCAAGCGTACGAGGTGCCGTTGCCGGCATTGGGCATGAAGCTCGAGTCGCTGTCGCTTCCGCCGGAGCTGCTCGCATCGCGGCTGCCGGGCGCCGGCGCAGAGTGGCAGCGCCGCTTGCACCAGCTCGAGTACTTCGCTCAGTGGGCCGCGGTCGTGCGCATGCGCGCGGTCGGGCGAGTCCGGCGGGGCTTGTGGGGCGGTCCGCGCGTCGACTACGAGCCGACCCAGGATGACTTCGCACGCCTGAAGCACGGCACCTCACTGCTCGTGCGAATGATGTTCGCAGTCGGCGCGGTCGAAGTTTACCCAGGCGTGTCGCGGCTGCCCCAAGTGTTGACGCGACCCGAGCAGGCAGAGCTGTTGCTCGACCCGAAGCTGCAGCGCCGCGACTTCCACTTGGTGGCATCCCACCACTTCGGAACCGCGCGCGCGGGCGCCGACCCGCAGAGCAGCGTCGTCAGCCCCAGCCTAGAGTGCCATGACCTGCCTCGCCTGTTCGTCATGGACGCGAGCGCGCTGCCGACGAACCTCGGCGTGAACCCGCAGCACACGATCATGGCGGTCGTGTTCCGCGCGGCCGAATGGCTCGCCAACGAAGGCGCGGTCGGCCGCGCTGCCGCCTGACCTGCGCGCGCTCACGGCTTCTTGGTGCCGAGCACTTCGTCCGGAGAACGCACCGGCGAGAGACCATCATCGGGCTCCGCACCGCCGGGTGAAATTGCGATCGTGGAGACGAGCATCCGATACAGGCGCAGCTCGTGACGGGTGAAGCTGTCCTCCGGCAAGCCGTCCTCGCGGAAGAGCTTCCGATACGCGGCGCTGGCGTGACCCTTGCCTGCCTCGCGGGTGGCATCGGGCAGCAGATAGCGCCAACTGCCCTTTTGCTCGTAGCCGACGCCATGCTCGGCGAAGAACGCGCGATCGATGAAGCCCGCATCGCGATCGCCGATCGTGCCGTCGTCGTCTAGCAAGGCGACCTCCACGTCGAGCCGCGGCAGCGCCGCGTCGAGCACGCCCAGCGTCTGCTTGCGTTGCATCCAACGGTCGCGCGCGACGGTTGCCGCCGTGAGCAGCGCTGTCGCGATCGAGCTGCCGCGCGCCGAGCGCCAGAGCCGCGCTTCGCCCCGCTCCCGCAGCAACACCATGACTTCGACCGGCTGCAAACGCCGCAGGGGCTCCGGAAACGAGCTGTTCTTCGGTCTACGCGCACCGCCGATGACCGCGCGCGCCACCACCGCGAGGGCTTGCCGGTCCGCTTCGGGCAGCTCGCGTATGGGATCGGGAGCGTAGAGCGCCGCGGCGGGCGAGAAGTACAAGCCTCGGAGCCCAGCCACGTGCTCGTAACGACCCAGACGGCCGGCGAGCGCCGCCCCGCGAGGGGCGAGCGACGGATCGACCAGCAGCGCTTGCGCGCCCGCGTGGTCGAGCGCGTGGACGAGCGCGTCCGGATCGCTGCCCGCAAGCGCGCCCGACAGCTCCGGCACGCCGCCCACGGGAAACACACGCGTGCCTTCCGCGTGGACGCGGAGCGCGGCATCGCTGCCGAGCACGGCCACCCGCCCGCGCTCGGCGAGCACGTGAGCGAGCTCCCCCGCACCGCGCAGGCCCAGCGGATCGAGCCACAGCAGCGCGCCCAAGGCCGCCAGCACGGCGGTGACCAGCACAACGCGCCGCAAACGCTGATGCTCCATGACGGGAAGTCAGAGCACCACGCCGACGGCGAAGTTGATCGCGACTTGCCGCGCGACGTTCGGAGAAGCAATGCGAACCGGCGTCGCCGCCAGCGCGGGCGCGAGCAAGTCGAAGAGCCCGGTGACCGACATGACGAGTGAGGCATAGCGCCCTTGCGCTCCGAGAAAGGGCCGCACGCGCGTCTGAGTCACGGGACGAAACACGACGTTGCTGCTGAAGTCGGCGCCGTTGCCGGACGCCGCGCAAGTGGGCGAAGCGGGCTGGTCACCGGGCACCGGCATGCAGCTCGCGTACGCGTCGTTGGGTCCACCGGGCGTGAGATCGACCACGCCGCTTTCGACGCGTGTGATCAGCGCCTGCATGCCGCCGAGCGGAGCAAGCGCAAATGCGCGTCCGATCACGAACGGCTTCGACAGCGTGAGATCGATGGCGCCCTGGCTGACCGAGAGCTGGCTCGAGCCGACGCTGCGGCTGAACGAGCCCTGCACCGACACGTCCGGCAGCGAACCGATCCCGCTGCGAAAACCTTCGAACAGCGCCCACTTGAGCGCAACGCCGAGGTTCCAGATCGAGGTGCCCGCGCCTTGGCCGAGCGAGGCCCCGACCTCGAATCCGAAAGGCAATCCCTTGCGAACGGACAGCCGGTTCCAGACCAGCGCGCCCGCGGGCGAAGCGTTTACCGAGCTGCCGGCGGTGCCCTCCGTGCCGAGCGCCCAATAGGCCTGGGCTGCCTCGACGCTCGTGATGGTCATGTCGAAGCCCAGCCGAAGGGCGCGGGGCCCCTCGCTGTGCGCCGCCGCGGTCACGGCTGGCGCCATGGCGACCGACAGCTCGGACACCAAACGCTCGAACAGCTCCTGGTCCGGGCAGAAGCCGCCTGGGATGGACGTTGGACAGCCCCCGCGGCCCGCGGCCAGCCGCAAGCGCCCGAGCGTGGGATCCATGCCGTTCGCGCGCGCGCTCGAAGCTACAAGCGAGATCAGCGCGAGCAGAACAGCGAAGCGTAACACCGGCGGAGGCTAAATCGGCGGGCGCCAAGCTGCAACGTCTCTGCCCAGCCTGAGCGCAGCACGTGTGATAGACCGAGGACCGAACGTGCCCGACACCGCGAAGCTCCGTTGTCCACTGCTTGCCCAGCCGTTCCGGATCGTGCTGGTCGAGCCCGAGATTCCGCCCAACACCGGCGCGATCGCGCGCACTTGCGCCGCGACCTCGAGCCCCTTGCACCTGATCGAGCCACTCGGTTTCCGCATCGACGATCACGCCCTGCGCCGTGCCGGCATCGATTACTGGCACCTGGTGCAGGTGCAAACGCACCCCAGCTTCGAGCACTTCGCGCACGGCCATCCGCAAGCCCGGCTCCAGCTCTTCAGCTCTGCAGCCACGCGCAGCTATCTCGAGGCCGACTTCCAGCCGGGCGACGCCTTGGTGTTCGGCAAGGAGTCGGTGGGCCTTCCGAGCGAGCTCATGCAAGCTCACGGCGACCGCGTTTGGGGAATCCCCACCAGCGGACGTGTTCGCAGCCTGAACCTCTCGAACGCCGTGGCGATCGTTCTGTTCGAAGCGCTCCGCAGGAATGACGCGCTCGGCCCGGCGTTCGTGGAGCACCCGACGCGATAGGACGGCAGAGCGACATCTGGCATACTCCCGCCCGTGACCGGGTGGCGGATGAAGCTCGCTCGAGCCAGCCTGACCCTGCGCGCGTGCGTGCTCGCGGGCGCAGGCTTCTGGCTGTGCGGGCAGCCCGCATCGGCGCAAGAGCCGAATGCCGAGAGCGCAACAGTCACAGCAAACAGCGAAGTGTCGGAAGAGTCGGACATCGAGAAGGACGCGGACAGAGGAGAGAAACCCTGGGCGCCGTGGTCCGCGACGTTCGCCTGGACCCAATACTACGCGGCGGCGGGACTCTCCGAGAGCGCGTACACCACGTTCAATCCGACCTACTCGTGGACGTTCTTGCTCACCGGCTCTTACAACTTCGACAAGCACACCTCCCTGTCGCTCACCCAGCTCGGCACAGTGGAGCTGACCGACTCGGACACCACGGCCAAGCGCCAGCAGTTCCTGCTCTACGACACGTACCTCGACGCCACGCACACGATCCCGATCAAGATCGACAGCAAGCATGGCTACTTGCTCAACGGCCTCGCCGGTCTGCTCTTGCCGACGTCCAAAGCGAGCCAGGCAGCCAACATGATTCTGGGCGCGCGCGCGCGCGTCGGAGCGGGCTACGCCACGAAGGACGTGCTGCACGGCCTCGACCTGGCCGCGAGCGTCGGCTACATGCGGCGATTCGCCACGGCCGGCACGCTGCAAGCCGAGAACCGCTTCCCCTGCAACGTCTCCGGCAGCGACAGCTCGCAACAGTGCGCCTTTCTTGGAGGCCTGACGAGCACGCGCGACGTCACGCTGCTCGGCCTCGATGGCAACCTGCACCTGAGCGACAAGTGGAGCGCAGGCGTGTCGCTGACCTTCTTCTGGGCGCTGGCGCGAGGGCTTCCCAGCTACGAGGTGCCGGTCGCGACCAGCCGCGTCGTCACCGGTGACACCAGCGCCACGCACTGGCGCAACAGCCGATGGCTGCTGCTGTTCGCGAGCTACCACTTCAACGACTGGCTGTCGGCCACGGCGCGCGCCACCGACATCTTCGCGGAGCGCGGGCCGGACGGTCACCTGCGCGCGCCGTTCAATCCGCTCGACACCCTCTTCGGCCTCGAGCTCGACATCAGCTTCGACCAGCTCTATCTCAGCACGCGTGCGCATGCCCATTGAGGCTGCGCCAGAACGCCGCTACACGCTCTGTGGGGATGTCGCGGCCGAGGCTCGCGTCGCCCAAGACCTGTCGCGGCTCGCAACCGGCATCGACTCTGAGGTCGGCGACACGCTGCGCGCGCTGCTGTTGGTCGGCGCGTTCGCGCGAGCCGAAGGCGGAATCGTCAAGATCGACGGCGAGCCGTGCGCGGCGGCGCCGGGGTACCTTTTGCTGGCGGTGTTCGCGCGCGGCGCGCGGCGGCACGAGCGCTCGCTCGCGACCATGGCCGCGACCTGGAGCCGCCTGCTGCACGCAGAGGTCGCGATCCGTCCGATCGCCGCGCGCCAGCTCCCTCACGTGCCCGCGTCGCGACTTTGGTTCCACGTCGGGCGGGGCCAGGCGATCACGCTCACGGGCAGCCCGAGCGTGATCGCCGCGGTGCAGACGTGGCGCGCCGACGCACTGCGCTGGGAAGAGGCCGACTTCACCCTGGCCCCCGCGCTCACCGAGCTGGCGCTGTCCGCGCTCGAAGCGCCCAGCGACCTTTCGCGCGCAGTGCAATGCACGCACGAGACTGCTCTGGCGCTGGGCGACGCATTGCTGTTGCGCCGCGGTCAGTACGCGGAGACGCTCGCGGCGCGCAGTCGCGCGCTCGAGACGGCGCAGGCGAGCGCGATCCTGCGCGCCGCGTATGCCGATGCGATCACCTGGGCACGCAGGCCCGACCTCTGGCGGCCCGAAAGCACGACGCCCAGCGCATGGCTGCAGAGCACGCAGCGGCGCTTGCTGGAGGTGCACCTAGAGGCCGAGGCCGCGCGTCTCGGATCCGGACGCGATTTGCTGGCATACGTGAGCCGGCCGCGCCCGTTGCACGCGAGCCCCGACGAGGGTCCGCCGGGGCGCATGGCGCGCACCGCACAGGCGCTCGCGGCCGAGCGGCCGGAGCTCGCGAGCTGGCTCACGCATCCTTTCGAGCGCCTGCTGCGGGCCGCCATCGCCTTGGGCTTCGGCTGGCGGGCTCCGGCTTGCCGCGTCTTCGCAGCCAAGCTCCTGCACGCCGCACCGGACGACACGGCGCTCGCCGCCGCGCTTCGCGCTCATTCGCGCGCTGCCCTACCCGACGCGCTACGATAGGCTGATGCACTTGCGATTGCACTTCATGTGGCTGTGGACTTCGGCGTGCCTACTCGCGCTCGGCGCAGGGTGGGCTCGAGGCGAAGCCCCGGCCGACGCCCGCGAGCTCGCGACCTGGCGCGGTGGACGGATCACGATCGCAGACCTGCTCGGTGCCGCGGCGCTGAAGGTGCCGGCCCAGCGCGCTCGGATCGCAACGCCCGAAGGTCGCGTCGCGTTCTTGCGCGAGCTCACGCGCTACGACTTGCTCGTCGCCGAGGCCGAGCGACGCGGCTACGGCTCGAGCCCCCTAGCGCAAGTCGCTGCGCGGAGAGCCGCGATCGACGGACTGATCGCGAAAGAGCTCGCAGTGAGCCCGCAGTCGATAGCCGAGAGCGCGGTCGTCGAGCGCTATGCACGCGATGCAGCGCAATACCGTCGCCCTGCGATGCGTCGGGCAAGTCACATTCGGCTGGCCACCGCCGCGGAGGCGCAGGCGTTGATTCGCGAGATCGCAGGTTCCAGTCGCGAGAAGTTCGCGGCAACGGCAAGGGACCGGAGTCTCGATCAGGCTACCTCGAGGCAGGGTGGCGAGCTCGGTTGGTTCACGCGCGAAGGCAAGAATGCCGACGGCAGCGCGGTGGCCGGACTGTCGACGCCGCTCGTCGAAGCTGCCTTCGCGCTCAAGGGCGCGCAGTCGATCACGACCACGCCTGTGCGCATCGACGGTGGCTTCAGCGTGCTGCTGCTCACCGGCGACATGAAGCCATTCGAACGCCCGCTCGCCAAGGTGGGAGGCGAGATTCGTGAGACCCTCGCCGCGGAGCGCACGAAACAGCGCGTGGACGAGCTCGCGACGGCTCTCATGCAAACCTCCCACGTCGAGACTCACCCGGAGCTGCTCTCGGCCATCCGCCTCGACACACAAACCCCTGCCGACATCCCGCAAGGCTTTCCAGCGAGCCCGGAGGACCCGCGGGCGCGACCGAAGGTGATCGTTCCCGACGGCTACTGAGTCAGAACCCGTAAGCGCGTTTGAGCTCGGGGTCCTTGTCCGCGAGCATTCGCGCGAGCCCGACCATGACCTTGCATTGCTTGAAGGTCGCGTCGTCCTGCATCTTGCCTTCCAGCATCACGGTGCCGCTGCCGTCGCCCATGGCCTCGATCACGCGCTTGGCCCACAGCACTTCGTCCGCGGGCGGGCTGAAGACGCGCTTCGCGATGTCGATCTGCGAAGGATGCAGCGACCAGGCTCCGACGCAGCCCATCAGGAACGCGTTGCGAAACTGATCCTCGCACGCCAGCGGATCCTTGATGTCGCCGAACGGACCGTAGTACGGCAGGATGCCGTTCGAAGCACACGCGTCGACCATGCGCGCCATCGTGTAGTGCCATAGATCCTGCTGTGCGGTCGGACGCGGCGCGTCTGGATTGTCGGGGCGGGGATCGGTGCGCACGAGATAGCCGGGATGACCGCCGCCGACGCGCGTGGTCTTCATGCGACGTGACGCCGCCAGGTCCGCGGGGCCGAGCGATAGCCCCTGCATGCGCGGGCTGGCGCCGCAGATCTCTTCGACGTTGGCGACGCCGGTGGCCGTCTCGAGTATCGCGTGCACGAGCAGCGGCCTTTTCAGTCCGGCGCGCGCCTCGAGCTGCGCGAGCAGACGGTCCACGTAATGGATGTCCCACGCGCCCTCGACCTTGGGCACCATGATCACGTCTAGGCGGTCGCCGATCTCGCCGACCAGCTCGATCAGGTCGTCGAGCACCCAAGGCGAGTCGAGACTGTTGACGCGCGTCCACAACTGGGTGTCGCCGAGCTGTGTCTCTTTCGCGATCTTGATCAGCCCCCGACGCGCAGCGACTTTGTTGTCGGTTTGGATCGCGTCCTCGAGGTTGCCGAGCAGCACGTCGACCTGCTTCGCGATCTCCGGCACCTTGGCCGCCATCTTGGGGTTGCTCGGATCGAAGAAATGGATCATCCGCGACGGCCTGAACGGCGTTTCCCGGAGCGGCGCCGGGGCGCCGAGGGCGAGCGGCTTGAAGAAGTCCTTGGCACTGCGCATGGGGGGTCGCTCCTGTGGGGCTGCCGGGGTTATACCCCCGTTTGGCGCTCGCGGGGATTCTCCCGAATTGTGGGAATTTTGCCAGGCGAAGTGGCTTGCCAACGCCTCCCCGCTCCGCTAGGAGAGGCGCTCCGTGGCCGCGCATGCGACCTTTCGCCTGACCAAAAGACGCGGCGCTCGGCGAGGATTCGGCGGACATGCACTTCTACGAATTCGAGGTCAAGCGGCTGTTCGAGAAGCACGGGATCAAGGTTCCTCGCGGCGGCACAGCCAAGACCCCAGAGCAAGCGGAGAAGCTGGCCAGCGACTTCGGCGGTCCCGTGGTCGTCAAGGCGCAGGTGCTCGCGCGCGCTCGGTCCAAAGCGGGGGGCGTGCGCTTCGCGGACACACCTGCTGCGGCCAAGAGCGCGGCCAAGGACCTGCTCGCGCTCAGCATCAGCGGTCAGAAGCCGCCGTGCGTCTTGGTCGAGCAGAAGATCGACGCTGCGAAGCTCTACGGCGTCAACGCCACCTACGACGGTCTGGCGCGCCGCCCCGTGCTGGTCGCGACGGCGATGGGCGGCCAAAACCTCGACGAGCTCGAACAGAAGCAGCCTAGCGCAATCGTGCGCCGCCACTTTTCGGCGCTCACGCCGCTCGCCGACTACCGCGCCAAGGAGCTCGCCCGAAGGCTCGGCTTCGGAGGCGACACCATCGGCGGCATGACCACGCTGCTGTCGCGACTGTGCGACGTGATGCTGCGCTACGACTTCACGTTTTGCGAAATCAACGCGCTGGCGCAGCTTGCCGACGGCAGCTTCTGCGCGCTCGACGGCCACGCCGACCTCGAAGCCGAAGCGCGCTCGCGTCAAACCGGCTTGATCAAAGAGCTCGGCATCGAAAATCCAGAGACGCGGGGTGCGCGCGCGCCGACCGCCTTCGAGCGCGAAGCCGCCAAGATCGACGCCGAGGATCCACGCGGCATCATCAGCCCGGTGATGGAGTTCGACGGCAACATGGGCCTCGTGATCGGCGCAGGTGGCGGATCGATCACCACCTTCGACGCGATCATCCGTCAGGGGGGAAAGCCCGCGAACTACTGCGCCATCGGCGGCAACCCGAGCGTGAAGAAGGCCGAGCGCCTGACCAAGTTGGTGCTCAGTAAGCCAGGCGTCGAGAAGATCTGCGTCATCTCCAACGTGGTCTCCAACACCCGCGCCGACCTCGTGGCGCGTGGCGTAATCAAAGGCGTCAAGGCGCTCGGCTTCGAGCCCAAAGACAAGATCACGATCTTCCGCGTGCCGGGCGCGTGGGAAGCCGACGCGTTCAAGATCTTGGAGAAGTACGGTGTCGAGTATTGCGACCGAACCGTGTCACTGAGTGAAGCCGCGCGACGCGCCGTCGAGAAGGCAAAGGCTTAGGGTTCCCGAGATGGCCATTCTCCTCCACAAGGACTTCACCTTCATCGTTCAGGGCATCACCGGGCGCGAAGCGCTCAACTTCACGCGCGAGTGCCTGCAATATGGCTCCAAGATCGTGGGGGGCGTCACGCCGGGTCGGGGCGGCCGTGAGGTCTACGGCGTGCCGGTCTACGACACGGTGCGCGAGATCACCGAGACGCGCCACGTCGACGGCAGCGTGATCACCGTGCCGTGGCGCTTTGCAGCCGACGCGGCCTTCGAAGCGATCGATGCCGGCATCAAGCTGGTCGTGATCATCACCGAAGGCATTCCGCGCAAGGACGCTTCGCAGGTGATCGAGTACGCCGACATGCACGGCGCACGGGTGATCGGCCCGAATTGCCTCGGCGTGATGGTGCCCGAGGTGTGCCGCTTCGGAAGTCTCGGAGGACCCGCGGTCGACTGCCGCAAGGCCTTCACGCCCGGCAAGGTGGGCGTCATGTCGCGCTCGGGCGGCATGACCACCGAAATCTGCAACGCGCTGACGCTCGCTGGCCTCGGCCAAAGCACGGCGATCTCGATCGGTGGCGACCCGATCGTGGGCTCGTCCTATGCCGATTTCATGCCGATGTTCGAAGCCGACGCAGCGACCGAAGCGGTCGTCATCTATTCAGAGCCCGGTGGGCCGATGGAAGCCCAGCTCGCCCGCTGGAAGGCCGAGGGCGTGGGCAAGCTCCCGATCGTGGCCTTCGTCGCGGGTCGCTTCATGGACGACATGCCTGGAGAGAGCTTTGGACATGCGGGCACCGTGGTGAATCGCCCCGAGGACTCGCCCGCCGAAAAGATCCGGCGCATGCGTGAGGCCGGAATCGCGGTCGCAGAGCACGTCGGCGACATTCCTCGGCTGGTCAAGGAAGGCATCGCGGCCGCCAAGGCCGCGAGAGGTTGAAACGATGGCCATGTTCATCCGTGTCGAAGTCGATGCCGCCGTCGTCGAAAAGACGCCAGGCCTGGCGAAGAAGCTGGTCGAGGTGTGCCCGGTGAAGATCTTCAAAGCCGGCGCGACGGACCGCGCGATCGTCGTGGTGGACGAGAACCTGGACGAGTGCACGCTCTGCGACCTGTGCACGCAGGCCTGCCCGACCGGCGTCAAGGTCATCAAGCTCTACGAGCAATAGCCGACGGCGCATGGCCAAGAAGAGCCCTCGCCAATACTGGCTGATGAAGAGCGAGCCCGAGGTCTACTCGATCGATCATCTGATTCGCGCCGGACGCGGCCCGTGGGACGGCGTGCGCAACTACCAGGCCCGCAACCACATGCGGCAGATGCGCGAGGGTGACCTCGTGCTGTTCTACCACTCGAGCACCGAGCCGCCCGGCGTGGCCGGCGTGGCGCGCGTGGTACGCGAGGCGTATCCGGATCACACCCAGTTCGATCCCAAGAGCGACCACTACGACCCGAAGTCCAAGCGCGACGACCCTCGCTGGTCGATGGTCGACCTCGAGGCGATCGAGAAGCTCCCTTCACTCGTGACGCTCGCGACGCTGAAGGTCGACCGCGCGCTCGAAGGCATGTTGGTTGCGCGACGCGGCATGCGCCTGTCGGTGCAACCGGTCGAGCCTGCTCACTTCCGCCGCGTGCTCGAGCTCGGCGGCGCGAAGACGAAGCTGAGCTGAGCTGAGACGCCCTGCTACGCGGGCGCGTCGGCGAGCGCGCGAGCGCTGGTCACCCAGTCGTCGCGCAAGATGCGCTTGGGCGTGGTCCGGAGCGCGGTCGCGACCCGTTCGATGTCGCCCTGCGTCCAAGCCGCGATCTGCGCGAACTTGGTGACGCCCAGCTCGTGCAGCGCACGCTCGTAGCCAGGGCCGATGCCGGTGATCCGCTTCAAGTCGTCGGCGGCACGCTCCGCGCGAGCGCGCTCGAGCTCGGCCTGCAGGCTCCGTGCGCGATCCGTCTGCTCGCGCAGCGCCGTCTCGAGCTCGCGGATGCGATCTTCGCGCAGCCGCTCCGTCAAGCGCAGCCTGTGGATTTGCGCCCCGAGATCTCGGACCTGCGCCGAGAGATCGGCCAACGTGCGCTTGAGATCGGCGACATCGGTCGCGCCCGTGGGCGGCGGCGGCGCGGAGCTCGTGCGCGGCAACGTGCCGGTGGGAGGCGCAGAAGGACGCTCGATGCGAAACATGCCCGAACGATTGGAGCTGGGCGGCTCGGACACCGTTGACTGCAGCTGACCGATGGGCGGCGGCGCCGGCGGCAACCCGCTCGACCGACGCGGCGCTCGGGCCGCATCTGGAATCGGCGGCGGTGCGCTCGTGCGGACCTCTCCGCTGGCGCCGAGCACGGGTCGCGAGCCCGTGGCGTCGGCCGCCGAGACTCGCGTCACTTCGTCGTCGTCGTCCAGCAGCTCGACCTCGTCGACCACGCCGAGATCCTGTCCTTCATTCACCATGGATACACCCCGGGCCTGGACTATACGGGCAAATCCGCGTCGCAGTTATCCCCAAAACCACAGGTAGTACCGAATCCGACACACCGAGGTCGGTCTTCGGACGGTCCGCTGCGCCGCCGCAGTGATAACATCGGAACGTCACTGTGAACGGACCTCCCAAACCGGCGGGTGGCGCGGTGCCGCCGCCCGCACCTCCCACGGCCAAGGCGAAGGGACCGCCACCGCCTCCGGCGCCTGCAGGCGCGCGACCCTTGGCGCATCCAGCACCGGCGCCAGCGTCGCCGCTTCCTCCCGCCGCTGTGGCGCCTGCGCAGCCTGCCGGAGCTCCCGCGTCCTCGTTGTTCGAGCTCGACGCGCCAGCGCGAGGACCGCAGGAACCGGAGTCGCGCACCACGATGGAGTTCCTGTTCGAGCTCGACGCGCCAGCGCGCGCCGTCTCCCGCGAGATCGATCTCGGCGACTACCCAGAAGTGGCCGCTTCGCTCGGCCAGGGCCAGGAGGGCACCGCGAGCACCGACGACCGCGCGGTCGAGCCGCTGTTGGCACCCCAGCAGGCGCAAGCCCCAGTGGAGCCGATCGCGAGCGAGCCGTCGGCGCCTCCGCGGGAACGCCCTGAGCTGCTGGTCGCGCTGCCGCCACCAGACAAGCCAAGAACGCCCGAAGAGCAGCGCCAACAGCGGCTGCGACGCACGCTGCAACGCCTGGTGAGCTGTCGAGACGCCTTCCGCTTGATGGGCTTCGTGGGTATCGGCGAAGAAGACCGGAAGACCGTCGCGCGCATGTTCATGGAGCTCGATCAGGCGTTCGGCGGCGGAGCAGCACAAGGGAGCCCCAGCCTGGTCAAGGAGCCCGAGGCGGGGCTCAAGCAAGCGAGCGACGAGCAGCTCGATGCCCTCGATCGGCTGCTCGGGCCGATCGAAGAAAAGCTGCTCCTGCTCGACGACATCGTCCAACCGCAAGCGTTCGCAGAGCAGCTCGCGAACCCGAAGCACACGAAGAAGGTTTGGGCCCGCTACGGACGCCTGCTGGCGAGCCGTCGCTTGCAAGCAGGTCAGCGGCGCGATCGATTCGAAGCCGTGGCCACGCACCTGCTGACCGTCCACCAAGAGAACGGCGAGACCGAAGCGCTGCCGCCCGAGCGCGCCAAGTCGGTGCTCGAGTACCTGACCTCCGGCCTACAGCGCAAAGTCGACGCAGCCGAGCTGCTGGAGTCGCTCGACACTTTGCGCGAAATGCTGGTCCGCCTCGACGAGCCCATGACTCACGACCAGTTCTTCGAAGGGCTGTTCCTCGACCTGCACGGCTACAAGATCTCGATGCGCGACAAGCTCCTGTGCCCCGAGTTCCTTTACCTGTCCGTGCTCGTCAACGCGAGGATGCAGAACCGGTTGGAGGAGTGGGTCGCGAGCCTCGGGCGAGCGCACGACAGCATGCACCTGAACGCCGAAGGCACACCGCGCGAACAGCTCTTGCGGCGCCTGCGCGAGCAAGAGGAGGCCGTCGAGGACAGCCTCGGGGTCAAGCGCAAGCCGCCACCCCAAGCTGCCAAGGCAGAGCCCGCCAAGCCCGCGCCCGTGGCGAAGCGCGCCAAGCCGCAGAAGAAGGCGCAAGCTACCCAACGCTTCGTCGTCGATCGCCGCATGGTGATGCTCGCCCTGTCCTTGGTCGTGATCGTGGCGACCAGCACGTTCTTGGGCTTCAAGACGGGTATGGTCGGCGTGCCAGTGGCCGAATCGCTCACAGCGGAGAAGCTGGCGCAGCTGTCACCTTTGCTCGTACGCGGCTGGATCCGGGGCGAAAAAGCCGACCGACACCTCGACGCCTTGGTGCAGGTGGCTGCCTGGCAGCAGCTCGAAGCGCGAAAGCGGTCCGAGGAAGCAGCCCGCCTCGCGCGAGTGCTTGCCCAGCGGGGCATGAAACGCGCTCAGATCAAAACGCTCGCGGGCGAGCCCGTGCTTCAGATCGAGAGCGGAGTCGTCACCTACGTACAGGGCGGCAAGCTCTGAGCCGCCGCGGCTATTCGATCTCGTTCGCGACGTAGAAACCGCGACCGTGATAGAGCTGGTTGCTGGCGTCCGAATTCACGGCCAGCTCGAAGGTGCTGAGGATGGTGTCTCCATCCAGATCGCCGTTGGCGTAGAAGGTGTAAGTGGCGGTCGCGCTGGGGTTCGAGCAACGTCCACCGCTCGGCACCGCGCTCGTCAGCCCGTAGCTGAAGTAGACGTAGTCCGCGACCGAGAAGTGAATCGCGTTGAAATTCCCGTCGGTCTGCAGAAACTGCTGCTTCGTGTTGTTCGGCGTGGCAGGCACTGGGCCGGCACTGCCGACGATGCAGTAGCCGGTCACCGAGGAGGTCACGCCCTTGCCGGACAAGTCGCCCATGTAATACGCCGATGCGCTCTTGAACATCTGGTTGAGATTGGCGGACACCTCGGCGGTCTTCGAGCGCGCCACGTAGGAGCCCAGCGCTGGTATGGCCAAGGCGGCGATGATGCCCAGGATGGCGATGGTGATCATGAGCTCGACCAACGTGAAACCGCGAGCCCCCCTCCGTTGCCTCTTCATCGCGCTCCTCGAAATTTCACTGTGTTGATGGACCATGTGTACCGTCACATGACTAATTTATATCTAACATGTTTTGGTGCCCGGCGCGATTTGTGGCGACGTGGACGAGTGACTCACCTACGCTTAAGCATCTGGTGGTGAGGGTGTATGGGTGAAGATGTAAGACGCTCCGCGCGCGGCGCGGGCGGGACGGCAGCCCGCATGCGCCTGCCTCTCTTCACCGCCGTCGTCTGCATCCTGATGCTGCGTTCCACCGAGGCTGCCGCGCACGCGCCACCGCAAATCTGGCGCGTCGCCCGCAGTGGCTCGGACGGAAGAGTCGCTTTGCTGACCAACCGCGGAATCATCTTCGGCGACGCCGCGCTCTCCGATTTCCGCTTCATGTGCAACACCGCGCTCGGCATCAACAGCTCGGAGCAGCCGTACATCGCGTTTACGAGCGACGGACGGCTGCTGGCCTCGACCTCGGCGGGGCTTCAAGCCACGACCGACGGCTGTAGCTGGCAGAACGTGCCTGAATTCGGCTCCGCGTCGACGCCGGCGTTGGCCCAGGACGCCGCGCACCCGGACGTACTGTACGTCTCGACGTTCTCGATGGGGCGCAGCGGCATCGAAGTCAGCAAGGACGGCGGCGCGAGCTGGGCTTGGCTGACGAAGGTCGCGGACAACGATTTCATTCAGGAGATCGTGCTCGCGCCGTCGTCGTCGAAGACCCTCTATTACTCCGGCGAAGTCTTCGACAGCACGGGCAAGCTCGCCCATTACGTGGCGCGCTCGAACGACGCGGGCGCAACCTTCAACCGCAACGACGTCGCGCTCCTTTCGACCGAGGCTGACGTGACCCTGCTCGCGGTGAGCCCGAGCGACCCCGCTGTGCTGCTCGCCCGCGCCCAAGACGGCAGCGACTCGATGTCGATGGATCGCTTGCTGGTCAGCCGCGACGGTGGCCAGACCTTCTCGAGCCCGCTCACGGTGCCGCAGCTCTTCACTGCCGCGTTCGCCGCAGACGGCCAGACCGTGTGGGTCGCGTCGATCGCCGGCTTGTGGCGTTCGCGCGATGCAGCCGCCACCTTCCAGCAGGTCCCGGGACCGAACCGCATGACGTTCGTCGCTGTGCCCACACCCGGAACGCTGTCGGCCGGCGGTTGGTTCGGCGGCACGATGGACCTCGACGGCTGGGCGCAATCTTCGAACGATGGAGACAGTTTCACGCAGCTCATGCTGTTTCCGCAGATCACGGAGCCGGTCATGTGCGACGCCGCGTCCAGCACTGCGATGAATTGCGAGATGCTGTGGAAGGACTGGCAGTACGAGATTCTCAAACGCTACGATGTTTACGGTAGCGCGGCGCCGCCTCCGGGTGTGACGCTGGCGGATGCGAGCGTGACGCCCAGCGTTGCCGATGCCGGAGCTGGCCAAGACGCCGGCGCCCGGGCCACGGATGCAGGCACGTCCAAAGCTCCTGCTCCGTCCGGCGCGAAGCGCGCGAGCAGTTGCGCGGTTCTAGCGGCGGGCGGCCACGCGGCGACCCACGGTGGGCTGCTGCACGCGAGCACGCTTTGGCTTCTGCTGGTCGACGCCCGCGCACGGCGACGTGCCCGAATGAGCCATGACCTCGCCGCTTGAGCCGCGCACCGCACGCGGCGGATCGGCGCTGCGCGCGCTCTGCGCTGTCGCCCTCGCGTTCTCCTCGGCGGCGGCGGTCGACTACTACGGTCGCTCACACGCGTTCTGCGCCGAAGGCTCGGGCTGCGATGCGGTGCGAAGCTCCGAGCTCGGGCGCTCGATAGGCCTTGGTCTGCCGGCGCTCGGCGTGCTCGGTTTCGGCGCGGTGCTGCTCGCGTCGCTGGCAGGGAGCGAGCGCCTGCGCCGACTCGCGGTGGTAGGCGCTTTGACCGGAGGCGTCACGGCCGTCGGGCTGCTCGGGCTGCAGCTCTTCGTCATCGGCGCGCTGTGCGCGATCTGTACGGGCGTCGATCTCGCAGCCATCGGTGCCGGCTTGCTCGCGCTCCCGTTGCTGACCGCACCGGAGCCGTGTGCCCAGCCGGGCCCGCTCGGACGTCGGATCTGGCGTGGTGCCGGGGCGCTCGCGATCGGCGTGCCTCTGTCGCTCGCGCTCTCGCTGCCACCGCGCCTTCCGTCGTGGGTCACCGCGCTGACCGTGCCGGGCAAGATCAACGTCGTCGAGCTCAGCGACTTCGAGTGTCCGTTCTGCCGCGCGATGCACCCGGTCTTGATGGGCGCGCTCACGCAGTACCGCGGTCGTGTGAGCTTCGTGCGCAAGTGCTACCCCTTGCCCGGGCATGTGCATGCACGCGGCGCAGCGCGCGCCTTCCTGTGCGCGCAGGCCCAAGGGCGAGGCGAGGCAATGGCCGATTTCCTGTTCGCGAGCGAAGATCTCTCGGTCGAGACGGCGGCTCGCCACGCAGAAGCGTTCGGGCTCGACAGAGCGCGCTTCTCCAACTGCGTCGCGGATCCGAGCACGGACCGCGCGATCGACGCTCAGATGGCGGCGGTGAGGGCCGCCGGCTTCGAGGGCCTACCGATGGTCTTCATCGGACCGACCGCCCTGCTCGGCTTCGACGCACAACAGGGTGCGGTGCCGTACCTGCAAGCGCTCGCCCGCGCCGCATCGCCAGCGTCCGCAGCGGCCGTGGCTGCGCCGTGGGTAGTGCTCACCGTGATGGTGCTGCTGCTGCTCTGGCCAACCCGCAAAACGCGGTCGCTCGAGTAGTCGCAGCCGGCGCGCTCAAGCCGACGCGATCCGCCAACCGATGCTCGCAGCCTGCACCGCGCGGTCTCGCATCTTCGGTGCGTCTTCGGCGCTGCTCGCGTTACCTTGCAGGCCGCGTCGGTACACGCCCTGCGTGATGCTCGCAGAGCGAAAGAACGAGAACGCGAGGTGGAAGCGCAGATCTGGAGCTTCGTCCCGACCCACCCGCTGACAATACTGCTCCACATAGACGCGCTCGGTGGGAATGCCCGTGCTCGGGCCAGCGACCTCCGACAGCGGGACGGCCGCACGAAACGTCGAGTGGTAGGGCATGCAATTGTAGGCGAGGTCGGCCAGGGGATGACCCAACGTGGACAGCTCCCAATCGAGCACGGCGAGCACTCGCGGCTCGTGCGGATGAAAGATCATGTTATCGAGCCGGAAGTCCCCGTGCACGAGGCACGTCTGCTCATCCTCGTCGGGAACGTTTGCCGGCAGCCACTCGCAGAGCCGCTCCATGGCTTCGAGCTCGTCGGTCTTCGCAGCCTGGTACTGCTCGGTCCAGCGCCGGATCTGGCGCGCGAAGTAGTTGCCGGGCTTGCCGTAGTCGCCGAGCCCGCGCGCGACGTAGTCGAGCCGATGCAGCGCCGCGAGCACGCGGTTCATCTCCGAGTACAGGGCCGCGCGCTCGGGCGCGCTCATCCCGGGCAGCGTGGAGTCCCAGAAGATGCGGCCCTGTACGTACTGCATCACGAAGAACTCGGTGCCGATCACGGACGTGTCGTCGCAGTACGAGTACGGCTCGGGCACTGGCACCTCGCTGCCGAAGAGCGCGGCGAAGATGCGGTGCTCTCGGTCGATCGAGTGCGCGGTCTTGAGCAACACGCCCGGTGGCTTCTTGCGCAGCACGAGCTGGCGCGTCCCACTCGTCACGAGATAGGTGGGATTGGATTGCCCGCCGGTGAAGCGTTGCACGGTGAGCTCGGGATCGAGCCCGGGCAGCTTCGCCGCGAGATAGCGACCGAGCGCCACCTCGTCGATGGCGAGCGTGCTCGACTCGGATCCGGCCGGCTGCGGCACCATCCACCTCCGCCGCTAGTATAGCGACTTCAGGCGCGCCTCGTACTTCTGCAGCACCCTGCGGCGCAGCAGCTTGAGCGCCGGCGACAACATGCCGTTCTCACGCGTGAATGGCTCGCTGACCAGCCAGAAGTTGCGGACCAGCTCGAAGGCGCGGAAATCGCGGCTGTGCTTGAGGATCTCCTCTTCGTACAGCCGGCGCGCCCGCGGGTCGGCGATCAGGTCCTCGGCAGATGCGTCTTCGCGAGCGAGGTACGCGCGCAGCGCGGGGATGTCCGCCACGATCAGCGCTACGTTATAAGGCTGACCCGCGCCATAGAGCATGCAGTGCAAAATGAACGGGCTGAGCTTGAGCTTCTCTTCGAGCGGGGCCGGGGCGACGTAGCGACCGTTGTCGAGCTTGTACAGCTCCTTGATGCGCCCGGTGATGTACAGGTAGCCGTCACCGTCGAGGTATCCGAGGTCGCCCGTGCGCAGCCCGCCGTCCTCGGTCAGCACCTGCTGCGTCTCGTCGGGCCGGTTGTGGTAGCCCTGCATCACGCCGGCGCCGTGGATGATGATCTCGCCCTCGCCGAGCTCCGAGAGCTCGGGGGCGGCCTTGCGATCGATTTCGATGTGCGTGCCGGGCACGGGCTTTCCGACCGAGCCGAACCGCGGGGCTTCCTCTGGATTGATGGTCGTCGACCCGCTCGATTCGGTCAGCCCGTAGCCCTGGTAGATCGTCAGGCCGAGGTTGTCGAAGAACTCGATGATCTCGAGCGACAGCGGTGCCGCACCCGAGATCGCAAGACGCAACTTGCCGCCGAAGCACGCCTTGAGCTTCGAGATCACGAGCTTGTCGGCCATGTTCAGGAAGATGCGCTCGGTCAGCTTGAGGGTCTCGCCGCGCCGTTGCCGTTGCATCAAGCGCAGCCCGTCATCGAACATGTGGCGGCTCATCTCGGGCTCGGCCGCGAGGTTGCGCTGGATGTCGTGGTAGAGCTGTCTGAACACGCGCGGCACCGCGTAGAGCACGGTGGGCTTGACCACGGGCATCGCTGCCAGCAGCTCATCGATGCCCGAGCAGATCGCCACCGCGCCGCCGATGAGGAGCATCACGTTCAGCTCTACGTGCCCGCCGAATACGTGCGCCCAGGGCAAGAACGCGACCGAGCGCGGTTCGGGGCCGTAGTCGAGCGCCTCGGCTCGCGCGTATGCGTTGGCGCTCAAGTTGCCGTGGGTGAGCCGCACGCCCTTCGGCTCCCCGGTCGTCCCAGAGGTGTAGATGATGGTCGCGCAGTCTCCAGGCAGTGGCGCGCGGGATTTGACCTCGCGCTCGGCGCCGAGCTGGAGCAGGTGCGCGAACGACGTCGGGTCCTGTTCCTGGGCCTCGAGGTTCACGATGTATTGCAGATCGAGCAAGTCTTCGCGGAGCGCGCTCACGCGGCTCGCGATCGCCGCATTCGCCGCGAAGCAAACGCGTGCGCCCGTGTCTGCCAACACGTAGCGCCAGTCCGACTCGGACTGCGCCTCGGCCACGGGCACGAAGATGGCGCGCCGCTGGTAGGTGGCGTGCGCCGCAATGATCCACTCGACGCGGTTCTCCGCGATGATCGCCACGCGATCGCCGCGACCGACCCCGAGCGCTGCGAGGCCGGATCGGCAACGGGCGACCCGCACGCCGAGCTCCTCGTAGGTCAGCCAATCCCACTGGCCGTTGCGATGCACGCCACATGCGGGGTGCTGGGCGTAGCTCGCCACCGCATGCTCGAGCATGCCGACCAGGGTCTCGTGCTTCTGCACCGAAGGCATGGGGCGAGTCGACGGCCGCGCCGGGCGATTCATTTCGGCCGCGACCCCGCGCCGCAACCGCCCTTGCACCCCCGTATGGGGCGCCAAGGATAGGGATCGGCGACGGGGAAGCAAGCCATTTTCCATGGGGCCTCGGACGTCACCGAATTGAGCCTCGCGCGAGGCTCGTGCAAGCCCGATCCACCGAAGCGGAGTGAAAGCTCGGTCTGTGCTCTGACCGCGGAATTTTACCAACGTGCGGGCACGTCAATGCTTGCACACCCGGTTGCGAATCCGTACCGGATCGCTACCTTCGCGGTCCTGGGCACACAACCACGCGGGTCCTCCCCGCGGCGCGAGGTCTCATGCGAGAAGCCGTCATCGTTTCCACGGCGCGGACTCCGATCGGCAAAGCCGGCCGGGGCGCGTTCAACAACACCGAGTCTCCGAGCCTCGGCGGCCACGTCATCCGCGAAGCGGTGAAGCGTGCGCGCCTCGAGCCTGGCGAGGTCGAAGACGTGATCATGGGCGCCGCCTTGCAGCAGGGCACGCAGGGCTTCAACGTCGCTCGTCAGGCTTTGCTCGTGGCCGGGCTCCCGGTCAGCACAGCGGGGATGAGCGTCGACCGCCAGTGCTCGTCGGGGCTGATGGCGATCGCGACGGCAGCCAAGGCCATCGTCTGCGACGGCGTAGACATCATGGTGGGCGGCGGGCTCGAGTCGATCAGCCTGGTGCAGAACGAGCACCAGAACCGGTACCGCGCCAGCGACCCGCAGCTGCTGAAGGTGAAGGCCGAAGTCTACCTGCCGATGATCGACACCGCGGAGATCGTGGCCAAGCGCTACAAGATCAGCCGCGAGGCTCAGGACGAGTATTCGTACCAGAGCCAGATGCGGACGGCCGCCGCACAGCGCGAGGGCAAGCTCGACGCGGAGATCGTGCCGATGAAGACGACGCGGGCGAACGTCGACAAGACGACCAAGGCCGTGACCTACGAAGAGGTCACGCTGACCAAAGACGAAGGCAACCGCGCCGACACCACGCTCGCGGGGCTCACCGGCCTGAAGCCGGTCCGCGGCGACGGCCATTGCATCACCGCCGGCAACGCCAGCCAGCTCTCCGACGGCGCGTCGGCCTGCGTGCTGATGGAGCGCAAGCTGGCCGAGAAGCGTGGCCTGTCACCGCTCGGCGTGTACCGCGGGATGGCGGTCGCGGGCTGCGAGCCGGACGAGATGGGCATCGGCCCGGTGTTCGCGATCCCACGCCTGCTCGCGCGCAACGGCTTGAAGGTCGACGACATCGACGTGTGGGAGCTGAACGAGGCCTTCGCGGTTCAAGTCATCTATTGCCGCGACAAGCTCGGCATCCCGATGGAGCGGCTGAACGTGAACGGTGGCGCAGTCGCGATCGGCCATCCCTACGGGATGAGCGGCTCGCGCATGACCGGCCACGCGCTGATCGAAGGCAAGCGGCGCAAGGGCAAGTACGTCGTGGTCACGATGTGCATCGGCGGCGGCATGGGCGCAGCAGGCCTGTTCGAGGTCTGCTGAAGCCCGGCTCTGGTCACTACTTATCGCGACGCAATTTGGCCAGGCGCAGCTCGCGCTGGGCGTCGATGTGGTTGGGGTCGGCCTCGAGGGCGCGCTGAAACCAGCGCAGCGCATCGCGCTCTTTGCCCAGGCGCTTGAGCACGACGCCGCGCACGTAGAGCGCGCGCGGTTGCTGCGGATCGAGCCGCAGCGCCGCGTCGATCGCGTCGAGCAGGGGACTGGGCACAGCAGTCCCGGTGAATGTCTGGCACAACGCGTAGGCGCGCAGAGCGTGATAGCTCGCGTTGCTCGGGTATCGCCGCAGGAGCTCGTCGGCGATGCGGGTCGCATCGGCGTGGTGGTGGCTCTCGAGCAATTGCTCGGCGCGCTTGAGCTTGCCGGCGTCGTCGAGCAGCTCGACGGGCAGTGGCGCATTGGACGGGACGTGCGGCGGCCCGGCGGGCGGGTTGCTGCTGCGCGCAGCAGCGCGCATCGAAGCGAGCTGCTGCCACGCTGGCATCGACGACGATGAGGCAGCCGGGAATGCTCTCGGCGTGACGGCTGGAGGCCGCGGGCTGGCAAGCCGCTGAGCGACCGGTGGAAGCGATGCGGGCGCTGCCGGGCTGCGCGAGGGCTCGGCGGCTGGCGCGGGCGGCACGGAAGAGACCGCGCTGCGGACCCCGGAGCGCGCGGTGGCCCCATGTTCGGGCGCGCACATCCCAGTCACGATCAACAGGTAGACGAGCTTGCGCGCGTCCTCCAGGGGGAGCTCGGCCTGCGCCGCAAATTCTTCGATAGTCATCACGGCATCGCGGAAGCGTTCGGCTTTGCGGACGTCGGGGCCCCTCATCCCGAGGCGTTTGAGGTCGGCATCGGCCACGAGCGTCAAGCGCACGTCGCGGTAGCGATCGACCACCGACGCGATCACCTGCGTGCGCGCGCCGCTGCGAAGCGCCTCGGCCGCAAAGGTGAAGGGATCGACGGTGCCCTTCGTGATGCCCGGGGTATCTGTCAACAGATCATTGGCCCAGAAGGCGTAGGAGGCATCTGCCAGGTCGCAAAGCTCGAGCAGCCCGTCCTGCAACCCGGCGCCGCGCGGCAGCGGGCGCGCCGCCACGGCCTTGCCCGCGCGAAACAGGATCTTGGTCTCGAAGCCTGCTCGCGCGATCACGAGGGTGCCGCTCAGGCCCTGCCGGTAGAGATACAGCAGCAGGTGCGCGAAGGGCGTCCTGCCGAGGTCACCCGTGGCTTCGGGCTGCTGTTGGTCCGCACCGTTCACGTAGAAGCTCCACTCACACGGCTGCAGGCAGAATAGATCACAGCGCGCCTCTTAGGGTGTGAGCGTCCCCACAGCAAGGGTCAAACTGATCGTCGCGCGCCCAGCGCGGTCCCACCCAGTCCCCACAGCTTGTCCACCGTTCATCCTCCGAGTTTTTCACTCGATAGTCACAGCATTCTGGCGACCTGGTGAAATCGATATCGCATTGCAATCACAGGGGAATGCGACGATGTCCATACATCGGATCACATCTACGCTGCAAAAAAGCTGTGCTGCCATCTCTTGATTCGGGGGCCACCGCCGAACGAGAATTGCCGCCGCTGCCGATCTGGGACAGCTGCGATGCAGTTAGAAGCCGCGCCAGTCTTCGCTGGAACCAAACGCTTCGTGGTCGAGCGTCAGCTCGGCCAAGGCGGCATGGGCGTCGTCTATCAAGCGCTCGATCGCGAGCGCAACACGCGGGTCGCGCTCAAGGCGATCTCCAAGCGCGACGCAGTCAACATCTATCGGCTCAAGAACGAGTTCCGACAGCTCGCTGATCTCAGCCACCCGAACCTCGTCACGTTGCACGAGCTGTGCAACGACGGCGGCTCGTGGTTCTTCACCATGGAGCTCGTCGAGGGCCAAACCTTCGACGAGTACGTGAGGGACGCCCAGACAGGCGACCAGCCGCGGGAGGCGGTTGCGAGCACCACGCTCGGCCGGCGCTTCGTGCATCACGAGGTCTCGGCCACGCTCAGCCAACCGGTGATCGGGTCCGAGTTCCCGATGCCGCGCGTGACCAGCAACCTCACACGGTTGCGCCACGCGCTGCGTCAATTGGTCGAAGCCATCGCGTCGCTTCACGACGCGGGCAAGCTGCACCGGGACATCAAACCGAGCAACGTCCTCGTCACGCGCGAAGGCCGCGTGGTGGTGCTCGACTTCGGGCTCGTGAGCAACAGCACCCTGATCGACCCCGACGAGCAGGATGCAGACCGAACCGTCGGAGGCTGCGTCTTCGGAACGCCCGCGTACATGTCGCCCGAGCAGGCGTCGGGCCACACCATCACGACCGCGAGCGACTGGTACTCGGTGGGCACGATGCTGTACGAGGCACTGACGGGCCAGCTCCCGTTCGATGGCTCGGTGCTCGACATCCTGCGCCAGAAAGCCGAGCACGAGCCCGTGCCGCCGAGCGAGCTGTTGCGCGGCGTGCCCGACGACCTCGACCAGCTCTGCCGCGAGCTGCTGCGCAAGGACCCGCAGCGACGACCCAACGGCATCGAGATCCTGCGCTACCTGACGGGACATTCGGCCTCGCCCCAGCTTTTCGACGCACAGGCGTCCGCGGTGATCCGCAAGCAGGGCGAGCTGTTCCTCGGCCGCGAACAACACGTCGCTGCCCTGCGCGCGGCCTTCGACGAAAGCCGCAGTGGAAAGCCAGTCACGGTCCTCGTGCACGGCCTCTCTGGCATGGGCAAGAGCGCGCTGATGCGCTGCTTCGCCAATCAGCTCATCGCCCGCGATGAGGCGGTCGTGCTGCGCGGGCGCTGTTACGAGCGCGAGAGCGTGCCGTACAAAGCGTTCGACAACATCATCGATGCGCTCAGCCGCTACATGATGCGCCTACCCGGCGAGCAGGCGACGGAGCTGTTGCCCCGCAACGCCCATGCGCTCGAGCAGCTCTTCCCAGTGTTGAAACGGGTCAAGGCCATCGCGCACGCGCGCAGGCCCAAGCAGCTGACCCTCGACCCGCGCGAGCTACGAAACCAGGGATTCGCCGCGCTGAAGGAGCTGCTGCTCCGCATCACGGACTTCCAGCCGCTCGTGCTCAACATCGACGACCTGCAGTGGGCCGACATGGACAGCGCGCGCCTGCTCGAGTTCCTGATGGGCCCGCCCGATGCGCCGCCCCTGCTGCTCATCGGCACCTACCGCCGCGACGAAATGGAGAGCAGCCCGTTCCTACAGCACATCCTGCGAGGACGCGCGCTGACGGATGGCGCCGCGGAAGTGCGTGAGCTCGCAGTGGACGCGCTCGACCAAGACGAAGCCCAAAGACTCGCGTCGGCGCTCCTGGATCTACCCGAGCAAGGCGCGCTGCTCGCCGACACCATCGCCGCCGAAGCCGACGGCGTCCCGTTCTTCATCGCCGAGCTCGTGCACCACATCAAGTCGCGCGTCGAACAGGGTCACGCGCCACTCACCGGCGAGCTCGTCGCGCTCGATCAAGTGATCCTGGAGCGCGTCGCGGGCATGCCCGACACCGCGCAGCGGCTGTTGCGAGTGCTCAGCGTCGCAGCCGGCCCGCTCGAGCAGGGCATCGCGACCGAGGCCGCCGGCCTCCCGAACGGTGACCGGTCCGCGCTACTCGCTCTGCGGGCCGCACGCCTCATCCGCACGCGCGGCACGCGGCAGTCCGACCGCGCCGAGACCTACCACGACCGCGTACGCGAAACCGTCGCGCGCACGCTTCATCCCGACGCGGTTCAGCGCGTTCATGCGCGCATCGCTGAGGCCATGGAGCGCAACGCGGTCGCAGATCCCGAGCGCTTGGTGGTGCACTACACAGGCGCAGGTGACGGTGTGCGCGCGGGCGAGACCGCCGTGCAAGCCGCTCACGCGGCGGTCCAAAAGCTGGCGTTCAACCGCGCGGCCGAGCTGTTTCGAAAAGCGATCGTGCTGTTCCCCGGCGACCACGCGAACGCGCGGGACCTTCACAAGCATCTCGGAGATGCGCTGGCGAACGCGGGCCGTGGAGCGCAGGCGGCCGAGGCGTATCTGGAGGCGGCCGGTCGCTTGGACGGTCCAGAAGCCCATGTGTTGCGTGTACAAGCAGCGCGCCAGTACCTGCGAAGCGGCAGAACTGCGCTCGGCACGACGCTCGCTCGGGAGGTCGCCGCAACGGTCGGCGTCCGAATACCGACGACCCGCGTCGGCACCATCGCAAACGTTCTTTGGACGCGGACGCGGACTTCCATCGCTCGTCCGAGCCACCGCCCGGC